>JAIRQU010000153.1 GCA_031256305.1 Burkholderiaceae bacterium | reverse complement strand
GGCCAGCACGTTGGGGCGCTCCACCAGCGCCGTCACCTCGTCCAACAAGGCTTCATCTTCGATCGCTGACAAGTCTTTTCCAACCTGCTCCGCGGCGCGCTTGAGCTGTGCCGCGATGTCGGCGCGCCGTTGCTCGAAGCTGGCGATGACCGCGCCTTGCTCGCGCAGCGTTTGCGCGTAGCTGTCGGCGTCGAGGAGCGTGATGGGATCGGTCTGCGCCTCGAAGCGGTGGCCGCGCGTGGCGCGCCCGGCGCGCAGGCCCAGCGCGCAGACCGGCACGATCGCCGCGCCGTGCAGCGCCACCAGGCCATGCGCCGGCCGCACGAACTGCACGCTGTCCCAGCCCGGCAGCGCGCAGCCCTCGTGCAACTGATAGGTCATCACCTTGGGAATGGGCAGTTTGGCGATGGCCTCATGCAACGCTTTTTGCAGCCCCGCGTCGAGCGTCACGCCTTCGCGCACGGTGTCCAGAAACAGTACCTCGGCCTTGCCGTCCGGCGCGCGTTGCAGCCGAGCGGCGTCGGCCTCGCTGGTGCCGATGGCGCGCAGCTTTTTGATGAGCGCGGGCGTGGGCTGGCCTTGCGCGCTCAGGCCCACGCTGACGGGCATGAGCTTTTGCCGAAGCGGCTGGTCCGCGGCTTTGGCCGCCACCTGCGTGATGTGCGCGGCCAGGCGGCGCGGCGTGGCGTAAGCGGTGACGCGGGAATCGGGGGCCGTCAGCCCTTGCGCCTGGAGTTGCTCGAACAACTGGGCGGCAAAGGCATCGCCCAGTTTCTGCAACGCCCTGGGCGGCAGTTCTTCGGTCAGCAGTTCGACGAGCAGGTTTTGCGCGGTCATGTTGTGAGTTCTCGTCCGTTTTCAGTCAGGCGGCCTTGGCTTCTAATTGAGCGATCCACTCGCGCGGCGCCATCGGAAAGCCTAGCCGCTGGCGGCTGTCGTAATAACTTTGCGCCACCGCGCGCGCCAGGGCGCGGATGCGGCCGATGTAGGCCGCGCGCTCGGTCACGCTGATGGCTCCGCGCGCGTCCAGCAGGTTGAAGGTGTGCGCGGCCTTGAGCACCTGCTCATACGCGGGCAGCGCCAGGCGCTTGTCCATCAGCAGCCGCGCTTCGCGCTCGTGCGCGCCGAAAGCCTGGAACAGAAACTCCGCGTCGCTGTGCTCGAAGTTGTAGGCCGACTGCTCCTGCTCGTTTTGCAGATACACGTCGCCATAGCTCAGGCGCTGGCCGCTGCGCTCGGTCCAGGTCAGGTCATAAACGTTTTCCACGCCTTGCAGATACATCGCCAGCCGCTCCAGCCCGTAGGTGATTTCGCCCGTGGCGGGCCGGCAGTCGATGCCGCCGACCTGCTGAAAGTAGGTGAACTGTGTTACCTCCATGCCGTTGAGCCAGACCTCCCAGCCCAGCCCCCAGGCGCCCAGCGTGGGGTTTTCCCAATCGTCCTCGACAAAGCGGATGTCGTTCTTCTTCAAATCGAACCCCAGCGCCGCCAGCGACCCCAGGTACAAGTCCAGAATGTTCTCCGGCGCGGGCTTGAGCACCACCTGAAACTGGTAGTAATGCTGCAAACGGTTGGGGTTCTGGCCGTAGCGCCCGTCCTTGGGCCGGCGGCTGGGCTGTACGTAAGCGGCCTGCCACGGCTCCGGCCCGATGGCGCGCAGAAAAGTTGCCGTGTGCGACGTGCCCGCGCCGACCTCCATGTCATACGGCTGCAACAGCGCGCAGCCCCGGTCGGCCCAGTATTGCTGGAGTTTGAGGATGAGTTGCTGAAAGGTGAGCATGTTGCGCAGGCGGTGGGCGGATTAAGAGCGCGTTGGCAACGGGTAGTCAACCCGCGCCGCGCGCGACTAACACTGAAGATCGCCATGGGTGCGAAAACTGAAAATTTTACCGGCTTATGCGCATCCGAGTGCTGTTCTTCGTGTAGGTCTGCAATAATTTCGAGAATTGATCGCAATCTGTTCCCTGTCCAGACAGCTTATGAGCGATCGTTTGGCTTAGGCTCTGGAACCTCACTGGAGATCGCCACAAATATCTTGTAAATGATATGCACGATTCGTGCCACCGTTGCCGCGCAATAAATTCCAGCGCCTATCACAATTACAGACCCAAAGTGCCACGTTACAGACTTGGGGCGTACTGCTTGCTCTTGTGGCACAACTAGGAAAAAACAAACTACGCAAATCACCAGCAGCAACAGACATGACCAAATGGCTGCCCGAAGGTAGGAATGCAAAAAATTAAGTTTGTTCCGCCGCTTGAGACGTCGCCCGATTTCTGTGCTACCAATTGGCAATAAGATTGTCATAGCCGTAGTAAGGAACCCAGCCAATATTGAAGTAGCAGAGATTAAAGCGCCGAGTAATTCTTTGGAAACTTGCGCAGGAATAGTCCAATCCGCAAAACAGGCAACTAACAGGCCACACACCCCCAACCCCGCAGGGTAGTATCGCTCAAGGGGCAGCTTTGTGAACATCAAACCACCCTAGTTCAAGGTGTTATTCCAATGAAGTGCGGCCCTTCGTAGCAGGGCAATTTTGGAATCAAAGGTATGGCGATGATTAAGCAATTGCAGCTCAGAAGTTGAAAACTGTAAGTTAATTTTCTGCTCAATGAGGTCAAGAATTCGGTCAGCTTTGTCCAGGCGCTCATCATCACAATGCACTTTTAGCTTGTCTACACCTGCAGAGGATTTATTGAGAAGTGATTGAATAAATTTAATTACTTTGTTATGTTCTAGATAATTAGTTTTTTTGTGAGGCGTATTGGCCATAAGCCGTATCTCCAAACGCATGGCCCGGCTCTGGTTGGCCGCTGCTGCAACAGACTCGCCAATAGCATCCTCGGTTTCTCCGAATGCCCCGACATTGGCCCGAACCTCGATTTCGACAAAATTCTTCATGCTACTAAGTTTATTGAGGATAGCTTGATCGATACGAGGGAACAGCGCATAGTCAAAAAGACTATTACCTGGGTCAAGCGCATTGAAATATTCCGCCATGCGCTTAGATCCAATACCGTACTGATTATGCAGAACGAGAAACCATTTCTTGTTTGAAATATAAAGAGCCGCAGTCTCTTCGCCAAAATTCTCTGACGGCCCCAAGTCCACATCCCTTACAGGAGTGTCGCGACTAAGGCGTCCTGGACCTATTGGACGCCCCTTGGCAAAGCTCATGCAGTAAACCGTAGTCTCCAATAGACGCTGGCTCTCAGGATCGTTTTTTACAATATCCAACCGCAGATCAGACCGCCACCGTTGATCTAAGGGAAGACTGGCGTATGTTTCAAGTGTTTGAGTTAGTGATTGTGTTTTATCTGAATGTACAATATCGAACAAATTGACAGTAACTTGTTTTGTCATAGTGTTTTCCACGTGATGCGCGTAAATTTTTAAACCCGTTTTTGCAGCGCCGCCAATAACTTGCCGTGTACGCCGCCAAAGCTGCCGTTGCTCATGCACAGGATGTGGTCACCCGCGCGCGCGGCGGCGGCGACTTGCGCGACCAGCGTGTCGATAGGGTGTGCTACTTGTGCACGCGCGCCCAGCGGCGCGAGGACCTGGGCGGCGTCCCAGTCCAGCCCGGCGGCATGGCAGAAGGCCAGGTCGGCGTGTTCCAGCGCCCAGGGCAGTTGCCCTTTCATGCTGCCCAGCTTCATGGTGTTGCTGCGCGGCTCGAACACGGCCAGGATGCGCTCGCTGCGGCGGCCCTGCGCGTCCAGGCGCTGACGCAGACCGTCCACCGTGGCGCGGATGGCGCTGGGGTGGTGCGCAAAGTCGTCATAGACCGTGACCGCGCCGCCACCGGGCAGCGCCGCGCTGCCGCGCACTTCCATGCGCCGCCGCACGCCCGCAAAGGCCGACAGCGCCGCGCAGGCCGCCGCCGGATCAACGCCCGCGTGCCGCGCCGCGGCGATGGCCGCCAGCGCGTTCATTTGGTTGTGCGCGCCGGTCAGGTTCCAGCGCACACGGCCCGCTTCCCGCAAGCCATCCGGCTCGCGTTGCAGCACGGCGAAGTCGCCCGGATCGCCTTGCGCCGCAAAGTCCACATCCGCGTCCGCCGCTGCGCCAAAGCGCGCTTGTTCGCTCCAGCAGCCTTGCGCCAGCACGCGCGCCAGCGCCGCGCTGCCGGCGTTGACAACGATGCGGCCCGCGCGCGGCACGGTGCGCACCAGGTGGTGAAACTGGCGTTCGATGGCCGCCAGGTCGGGAAAGATGTCGGCGTGGTCGAATTCCAGGTTGTTCAATACCGCCGTGCGCGGGCGGTAGTGGATGAACTTGCTGCGCTTGTCGAAAAAGGCGGTGTCGTATTCGTCGGCCTCGATGACAAAAAAGCCCCCACGCTTCCCTGCTGCGCATGGTGCGCTGCCCCCCGAGGGGGCCTTCGCGCCTTGGGACGGCCCGGCGGCGCTCAAAAAAGAATTAGCGTTCCCACCCAATCGCGCCGAAATGTCAAAGCCCAGCGGCACGCCGCCGATCAGAAAACCCGGCGTCAGCCCGGCGCGCTCCAGGATCCACGCCAGCATCGCGGTGGTGGTGGTCTTGCCGTGCGTGCCCGCCACGGCGATCACATGGCGGCCTTGCAGCACGTGTTCAGCCAGCCACTGCGGGCCGCTGGCGTAGGGCAACCCCGCGTCCATGACGGCTTCCATCAGCGGGAACTTGGGCGCGCCATCGGCCAGCCGGGTGCGGCTGACCACGTTGCCGACCACGTACAGGTCGGGCCGCAACGCAAGCTGGTCCGCGCCGTAGCCTTCGATCAGCCCGATGCCCAGCGCGCGCAACTGCTCGCTCATGGGCGGATACACGCCCGCGTCGCAACCCGTGACGGTGTGCCCCGCTTGGCTGGCCAGCGCCGCCAGACCGCCCATGAAGGTGCCGCAGATGCCCAGGATGTGAATGTGCATGAAAAAGGTTCCAGCCCGGCGGGTTAAAACGCCGGATACAGCCGTCCCGGATTGAGGATGCCCGCCGGGTCAAACTCTTTTTTCAGCGCCGCGTGGATGCGCGCCAGCGGCTGCGTCAGCGGGGTAAAGACCGGCACGCCGTTGTCCTGCCCGGCATCGCCGCCACCCGCGCGAAACAGCGTGGCGTGTCCGCCCGCGCGCGCGGCGGCCTCGCGCACATGCGGCGCGGCACCGGGCGGCAGCTTGATCCAGCGCTGCGCGCCATGCCACTCCACCAGCGTAGCGCCCAGGTTGAGCGGCGGCGCGGTATCGGGCACGCCGATGCGCCACAGCGCCTGACCCGCCGCGCGCTGGAAGAAGGGCAGCGCCTGGTCGCGCAGTCCCTGCCAGCGGCGCTCGGCGGCGTTGGGTTCCATGACCTCGCCGCCCATTTGATGTTGCGCCGCCTCCACCGCCGCCCGCGCGCCGCGCAGCCGCACCGCCAGCACCCCGCCGGACCAGCAACTGGCGTGCAGCGGCAACGGCTGGCCGCACCAGCGGTTGATCTGCTGGCGCGCGCTGGTTTCGGACAGGTCGAACAGCAGCGTCGCGTCCGCGGGCGGAATGGGCAGCACCTTCAGGCTGACCTGCGCCAGCACGCCCAGCGTGCCCAGCGCGCCAGCCATCAGGCGGCTGACGTCATACCCGGCGACGTTCTTCATCACCTGTCCGCCAAAGTTGAGCCACTGGCCGCGCCCGTTGATGATCTGCACGCCCAGCACGAAGTCGCGCACCGCGCCCACGCTAGCGCGCGCCGGGCCGGACAGTCCGGCGGCCACCATGCCGCCGGCCGTGGCGCTGGAAGTAAAGCGCGGCGGGTCGAACGGCAGGTACTGGTTATGCTGGGCCAGCAGTTCGGCCAGGTCGCGCAGCCGCGTACCGGCCAGCGCCGTAATCACCAGCTCGCTCGGCTCGTATTCAACCACGCCCGCAAATGCGCGCATGTCCAGCACATCGCCTTGCAGCCGCTGACCGTAAAAATCCTTGCTGCCGCCGCCGCGGATGCGCAGCGGACTGCGTTTTTGCGCCGCGTGGCGCACTTTGCCGGCTAGCGACTCAATGGCGGCGGTGGCCGATTCGGGCGTGTCAAGAACGGTAGCCATGCGTCAATCGTAACCGTGCGCGGCGGCCCGTTCCTGGCCCGGTGCGCCGTTACCGGCTATACGCCGTCTCGCCGTGGCTGGTAATGTCCAGACCCTCGCGCTCGGCTTCCTCGGACACGCGCAGGCCGAAGGTCCAATCAGCAATTTTGTAGGCAATGAGCGAAGCCGCGCCTGACCACGCCACCGTGACCAGCACGCTCTTGATTTGAATCCACACCTGCCATGCCATGTTGAAGGCGCCGGGCGTCATGCCGCCGGTGCCGCCCAGGCCGCGCGCGGCGAACACGCCCGTCAGGATTGCGCCGACGATACCGCCCATGCCATGCACGCCGAATACGTCGAAAGCGTCGTCCATGCCCAGCAAGCGCTTGAGGCCATTGACGCCCCACAGGCACGCCAGCCCGGCGCAGATGCCAATCACGATGGCGCCCAGCGGGCCGACAAAACCCGCCGCGGGCGTGGCGGCCACCAGCCCGGCCACCGCGCCGGAAGCCGCGCCCAGCGTGGATGCCTTGCCCCGGTGCAGCGATTCGCCCGCGCTCCAGGCCAGCGCGGCGGCGGCGGTGGCGGCCACCGTGTTGACCAGCGCCAGACCCGCCAGCGCATTGGCCGCGCCCGCCGCGCCGGCGTTAAAGCCGAACCACCCCACCCACAGCAGCGACGCGCCCATGATGGTCAGCGGCAGGTTGTGCGGCGTCAACGCCTCGCGGCCAAAGCCGATGCGTTTGCCCAGTAGATACGCGCCCACCAGCCCGGCGATGCCGGCGTTGATGTGTACCACGGTACCGCCCGCGAAGTCCAGCGCGCCATCGGTCGTCAAAAAACCGCCGCCCCAGACGATGTGCGCGATGGGCACATAACTGAGCGTGAACCAGATGGCCGAAAACACCATTACCGCGCCAAAGCGGATGCGCTCGGCATACGCGCCGACGATCAGCGCCACGGCGATGGCCGCGAAAGCGCCCTGGAACGCGATGAACACGTATTCGGGGACGTTGGGCAGCGCGCCGGCGCTCTGTTGCGTTACGCCCAGCAAGAACAGCTTGTGCCAGCCGCCAAGGATCTTGCCGCTGCCCGTAAAGGCCAGCGAATAGCCGTAAGCGATCCACAGTACGCTCACCAGCGCGAAGATCATGAACACCTGCATCAGCACGCTGAGCATGTTCTTGCCGCGCGCCAGGCCGCCGTAGAACAAGGCCAGGCCGGGAATCGCCATCAGGGTCACCAGCATGGTGGCGGTTAGCATCCAGGCCGTATCGCCGGAGTCGATGCGCGGCGCGGACGAGAGCGCGGACGGCGATGCGGCAGCGGCGGCGGTACAGGCCAAGGCCAGCAGCCCGCCCAGCGGATAGAACAGCCGTTTCATGAAGCGCAGCGTTTTACTTTCTCAACGACTGCCTTGCAGCGCCTGGCTCGCGCGTTGCTTTGGCATGGATGCAGATTATCTGTCCCGGCGTCGGCGCGCGCGGCCCTTGAACGCGGGAAATGAAACCCTGCAAATACTTTACCATTGGCGTTGTTTTCGTTCCGGGGTCGCGCACGCTTTCGCTCAACATGACATTGAGCCGCCCGCCGAAGTTCGCGCAAGCAAGTTATAAAGCCATGCCACTGTCCCGCGAGGGCGCCGCGCCAGCGTGATGGCCATGACAGAGCAACAACGCGGCGCACGCAAGCCATGACGGCCTCCGATTGACGCCGCAATCGCCGCAACACAGCCCAGCAAGAACAAACACACCCCATCATGAGTTTGAGCCTTGTCGCCAGCCGCGCCCTGATGGGCCTTGCCGCGCCCGCCGTCACGGTCGAGGTGCATCTGGCCAGCGGCCTGCCCAGCTTTACCCTGGTCGGGCTGGCCGAAACCGAGGTCAAGGAAGCGCGCGAGCGCGTGCGCTCGGCCATCCTCAACAGCGGCCTGGCGTTTCCCGGCAATCAGCGGATTACCGTCAACCTGGCGCCGGCCGATCTGCCCAAGGATTCAGGGCGCTTTGACTTGCCGATTGCGCTGGGCATTCTGGCCGCCAGCGGCCAGATTGACCCGGCGCGGCTGACTGGCTGGGCATTCGCGGGCGAGCTGTCGCTGTCCGGCGAACTGCGCCCGGTGCGCGGCGCGCTGGCGATGGCGGCGGCGCTGCGGCGCGCACGCGCCGATCCGGCGGACATCGAAAAGCTGGTGCTGCCGCCCGGCAGCGCGGAAGAAGCGGCGCTGGCCTCCGGTCTGGCGGTATTCCGGGCGCGGCATCTGCTGGACGTGGCGGCGCATTTTCTGCCCGGCGATGCGCCGCCGCGGGTTGACGCCGATCACGATGACGGCTGGACACAAGCCAGGCCCGCGCCGCTGCGCACATCACCCGCGCCCTATCCCGATCTGGCTGACGTGAAAGGGCAGGCTGGCGCCAAGCGGGCATTGGAAATCGCCGCCGCG
>JAIRQU010000078.1 GCA_031256305.1 Burkholderiaceae bacterium | reverse complement strand
GCTCCATCGGCGCATCGTGGTAGGTGTAGGCTATGCGCTCGACATACAGCAGTGGCGTGGTGGCTGTTACCGCCAGTAGCCCGGCCTGCCCGGCGTCGGGCAGCACGGCGCGGATTTTTTCATCGGCGCGCACCATGTGCACGCCGAACTCCGACTCAAACAAGGCATACATGGGTCCGTGGTATTGGGCCAGCCGCTCGGCGGTCAAGCCCTTGAACGGTTCGGCGGGCAGCCAGATGTCTTCCAGAATCACCGGCGCGCCCGCAAAGCGCAGCAGCCGGCGCGCTTGCAGCGCCGGTTCGCCCGCGCGCAGCGCCAATGCGCGCGCCACGTCCGCGCTGGCGCGTTGGCGCTTGCAACTGACAAAGTCGCGCTCGGATGGACCTTCGCCTGCCAAGGTGCCGTTGTCAGGCTGCAAGCGCAAAAAGCGGTATTGCACCTGCCGTTCGGCGTGCGTGGCCACGAACGTGCCGCGGCCTTGGCGGCGCACCAGCAGGTTTTCCGCCGCCAGATCATCGACGGCCTTGCGCACCGTGCCCTGGCTGACGCGAAAGCGCGCGGCCAGATCGAATTCGCTGGGAATCATTTCGCCCGGCTTCCATTCGCCTTGTTGCAGGCCGCCCAGGATCAGCATTTTGATTTGCCGGTAAAGCGGGCTGAACGCCGGCGTTGCCGCGCCTGGGGCGTCAACGAGCGGAACGGAAACAGTAGGCGCGGGCATGGATGGAAAGCAGCGGAATAACCCCAATGATACATCTTATATAAGACACAAGACAAGTTGACCGATGCGGTCTGTCCCGGTACACTTGCCCCCTTGTCCCTGACTTGGCGACAAGCGCCTGCCGGCCAAGCGGCTGTCTCGCGTTTTGCCCAACGAGGGTTTCTTTCGGCCAAGGCCACCTTCTGTCCTATCTCTTTTTTGGAGTCCCTATCATGAACAAGAAGCCCGTTCGCGTTGCCGTTACCGGCGCCGCCGGTCAAATCGGTTATGCCCTGCTGTTTCGTATCGCTTCGGGCGAGATGCTGGGCAAGGATCAGCCGGTGATCCTGCAACTATTGGAAATTCCCGACGAGAAGGCGCAAAAGGCGCTCAAGGGCGTCATCATGGAACTGGAAGACTGCGCCTTTCCGTTGCTGGCGGGCGTCGTGCCCACGGGCGATCCGCTGGTGGCCTTCAAGGACGCTGATTACGCCCTGCTGGTCGGCGCGCGTCCGCGCGGCCCCGGCATGGAGCGCTCGGATCTGCTGGCGGCCAACGCGCAAATTTTCACCGCGCAGGGCAAGGCGCTGGACAAGGTCGCCAGCCGCGACGTCAAGGTGCTGGTGGTGGGCAACCCGGCCAATACCAACGCCTATATCGCCATGAAGAGCGCGCCCAGCCTGCCGCGCAAGAACTTTACCGCCATGCTGCGTCTGGATCACAACCGCGCGCTCAGCCAGATTGCCGCCAAGATCGGTTGCGCCGTGGGCGACATCGAAAAGCTGTGCGTGTGGGGCAACCACTCGCCTTCGATGTACGCCGACTACCGCTTCGCCACCGTCGGCGGCAAGAACGTCAAGGACCTCATCAACGACCAGGTCTGGAACGCCGACGTATTCCTGCCCACCGTGGGCAAGCGCGGCGCGGCCATTATTGACGCGCGCGGACTGTCTTCGGCGGCCTCGGCGGCCAACGCCGCCATTGACCACATGCACGACTGGGCGTTGGGCACCAATGGCCGCTGGGTGACGATGGGCATTCCCTCTGACGGCCAGTACGGCATTCCCAAGGACATGGTGTTCGGCTTTCCGGTGACCACCAGCAATGGCCAGTACCACCTTGTCGAGGGGCTGCCGATTGATGAATTCAGCCAGAAGCGCATCGACAAGACCCTCGCCGAATTGCAAGGCGAAAAAGACGGCGTGCAGCATCTGCTGTAAGCGCCGTTGCCGCCAAGCACCCGAACCAGCCCGGATTTTCTGCTTTTGCATCCATGACGGACTGGAATCCCGCGCTTTACCGCCAGTACGAGGACGAGCGCACGCGCCCCGCGCGCGATCTGCTCGCGCGCGTGCCGCTGGAATCGGCCCAGCGGGTCTATGACCTGGGCTGCGGGCCGGGCAATTCGACCGAATTGCTCGCGGCGCGCTTTCCCGGCGCGCAGGTGGCCGGCATCGACAATTCCGCCTCCATGCTGGCTGCCGCGCGCGAGCGGCTGCCGCAGTTGCGCTTTGAGCAGGCGGACATTGCCGATATTGACTATTGGCAGCCCGGAAAAGCGCCGCCCGATTTGATCTACGCCAATGCCGCCTTGCAGTGGGTGCCAGATCATGAGACGTTGCTGCCGCGCCTGCTGGATACGCTGGCGCCCGGCGGCGTGCTGGCGGTTCAAATGCCTGATAACCGTGACGAGCCAACGCACCGCGTGATGCGCGAACTGGCGCGCGAAGCGCCCTATGCGCAGGCTATCGGCGATGCGTCCCAGTTGCGGACCGAGCTGTTGCCGCTGACGGGCTATTACGATCTGCTGGCGCGTCGCGCCGCGCGCATCGAGGTTTGGCGCACGATCTATCAACATCCGATGGCCGCGCCGCGCGCGATTGTCGATTGGGTCCGCAGCACCGGATTGCGGCCCTACGTCGATCCGCTCGCGCCGGATTTGCGGGCGCGCTATCTGGCCGAGTACGAGCGCCGCATCGCGCTGGCCTATCCCGCGCGCGCCGATGGCCGGCTGCTGCTGGCCTTTCCGCGCCTGTTCATTGTTGCGGTCCGCTGATGGTAAACGCTGTCTGCTCCACACCCGCCCAGGCGCGTCATCCCCGCGAGGTTCTGCTTGGTGCGCAGGCCGCCAGCGCCGTGCTGCCGGTCTGCGACCATTACTGCGGCGTGCAGACGCGAATGCGCAAGAGCATCGCTTTGCAGCGCGAAATGACGCAGGAATTTAACGCCTGTGTGTTCGACGTTACGCTCGACTGCGAGGACGGCGCGCCCGTGGGCGGCGAGGCTGAACATGCACAAATGGTCGTCGAACTGGCCGCGCAGGCCCGGCAAGCCGATCCGCGCGCGCGTATCGGCGTGCGCGTGCATCCGGTCGATCACCCGGCGTTCGAGGCCGACATGGCAACCATCGCGGGCCGAGCCGGAGCCTTTCTCTCGCACATCATGATTCCCAAGGTGGAATCGGCGGGCGACGTGGCGCGCGCCGAGCGCGCGTTGCTGGCCGCCTATCCGGCGGGACTGCCGCTGCACGCGCTGATTGAATCGCCGCGGGCGGTGCATAACGCTTTCGACATCGCCGCGCACCCGCGCGTGCAGTCGCTCAGCTTCGGGCTGATGGATTTCGTCTCCGCGCACGGCGGCGCGATTCCCGCCGAGGCGATGGGCGTGCCCGGCCAGTTCACCTACCCGCTGGTGGTGCGCGCCAAGCTGGAAATCGCCTCGGCCGCGCACGCCAACGGCAAGACGCCCGCGCATGGCGTCGTGACCGAGTTCAGCGACCCGGACGCCGTGCGCGCCGCCGCTCGGCGCGCCGCGCGGGAGTTCGCCTGTACCCGCATGTGGAGCATACATCCGGCGCAAATCCGGCCTATCATTGAAGCCTTCGCGCCTGACAGGCAAGCGGTCGAGGCGGCGGCGCAAATGCTGCTGGCCGCCGCCCAGGCTGACTGGGCGCCTATCAGCGTGCGAGGCGTACTGCAAGACCGCGCCAGCTACCGGTACTACTGGCAAACCCTTCTGCGCGCCCATGCCACGGGCCGCGCGCTGCCCGATGGCGTGGTAGCCTGGTTTTGAAAACCTTTCTTTTCACTCTCAACTCTTCCAAATTAGGAAACCCGATCATGAAAAAGCATGTCTTCCTGGCGTTGACCGCCCTGACCAGCGCGGCGCTGGCCTTACCCTTGGTCGCGCAGGCCCAGGCGCAGCAGCCCGCTGCCGCTGCTTCGGCGGCCAAACACGCCGTCAAGAAAAAGGTCGTCAGGGAAAAGGCGGAGCACAAGAGGAGCAAGAAAGGCGTGTCGCACAAACATGCCAAGGCCATCGAGGCGAAAACGCCGGTACAAACGCCCACCGAACGGCTGACCGACGACGAGTTGCAAACCGCCCAGCAGGTTTATACCGGGGCCTTTCCGTGCGAACAGGGCGAGCGCGTGACGGTAGCCGCCGATACGCAACATCCGGGGTTCTTCACCGTGGCATCGGGCAAGCGCCGTTATTACATGCACCCGGTGGAAAGCCGTACCGGAGCGATCCGCCTGGAAGACAATTTCCACGGCGCAGTGTGGCTGCAATTGGGATCCAAGTCGATGCTGATGGATCAGAAGATTGGTCAGCGCGTGGCTGACGATTGCGAAACCCAGGCGCAGAAAGACTACGCGGCCGAGCACCAGCAGCATCACCTGTTGGATAGCGCGGCCAGTGAACCGCCCGCCGCTGCTGCCAGCCAAACGCCGCCCAGTCAATCGTCGTCCGACGGCGCGCAGTCTCCCGATAACGCCGCCAGCGCGCCTTGATGGCGTAACTTTCGCGTGAAACCGTTTCCCCCTCGGTTAACCGCCTTGACTTCTTGATCCCGTCCGTCAATAGAGGAACCCATGCTCCAAGCCTATCGCCAACACGTTGCCGAGCGCGCCGCGCTTGGCATTCCGCCCCTGCCGCTTGATGCCCAGCAAACCGCGGCGCTGATCGAACTTATCAAGAATCCGCCCGCGGGCGAGAACCCGGACGAGTTGCTGGACTTGCTGGCGCGCCGCGTGCCGCCGGGCGTGGACGACGCGGCCAAGGTCAAGGCCGGTTTTCTGGCCGCCGTGGCGCGCGGCAATCTGCAAGTCAAGCTGATCGACAAGGCCCGCGCCACCGAGCTGCTGGGCACCATGGTCGGCGGCTACAACGTGCAGCCGCTGATTGATCTGCTTGATGACGCGCAAGTGGCGCAGATTGCCGCCGAGGGCTTGAAGACAACGCTGTTGATGTTCGACGCCTTCAATGACGTGGCCGCCAAGGCCAGGGCCGGCAACGCCAGGGCCAAAGAAGTGTTGCAAAGCTGGGCCGACGCCCAGTGGTTCACCAGCCGCCCCGATGTGCCTCGGAAGATCACCGTTACCGTGTTCAAGGTGCCCGGCGAGACCAACACCGACGACCTCTCGCCCGCGCCCGATGCGTGGTCGCGTCCGGACATTCCGTTGCACGCGCTGGCCATGCTCAAGAACACGCGCGAAGGCGCGGCTTTCAAGCCGGAAAAAGACGGCGTGCGCGGGCCAATCCAGTTCATCGAGGAGCTGAAGAAAAAAGGTCATTTGGTAGCTTACGTGGGCGACGTGGTGGGCACGGGTTCGAGCCGCAAATCGGCCACCAACAGCGTAATCTGGCACACCGGGCAGGACATTCCCTTCGTGCCCAACAAGCGCTTTGGCGGCGTTACACTGGGCGGCAAGATCGCGCCGATCTTCTTCAACACGCAGGAAGATTCCGGCGCGCTGCCCATCGAAGTGGATGTCTCCAGGCTCGACATGGGCGACGTGATCGACATCTACCCCTATGCGGGCAGGATCGAGAAGAATGGCCAGAAGGTGGCCGACTTCGCGCTCAAGAATGACGTACTGCTCGACGAAGTGCGCGCGGGCGGGCGCATCAACCTCATCATTGGCCGGGCGCTCACGGCCAAGGCGCGCGAGGCGCTGGGGCTGCCCGCGTCCGCCGCGTTCCGCCTGCCCAAGGCGCCGCAAGACAGCGGCAAAGGCTTTACGCTGGCGCAAAAGATCGTGGGCCGCGCCTGCGGCCTGCCCGCGGGGCAGGGCGTGCGCCCAGGCGCTTATTGCGAGCCGCGCATGACCACCGTCGGCAGCCAGGACACCACTGGTCCGATGACGCGCGATGAACTCAAGGATCTGGCCTGCCTGAGTTTTTCCGCCGACATGGTGATGCAGTCCTTCTGTCATACGGCGGCGTATCCCAAGCCGGTGGACGTCAAAACGCACCACGAGCTGCCCGCTTTCATCAGTACGCGCGGCGGCGTGGCGCTGCGGCCTGGCGATGGCGTCATCCATTCCTGGCTCAACCGCCTGCTGCTGCCCGACACGGTGGGCACGGGGGGCGATTCGCACACGCGCTTTCCGCTCGGCATCAGCTTTCCGGCCGGTTCCGGCCTGGTGGCCTTTGCCGCCGCCACCGGCGTGATGCCGCTGGACATGCCCGAATCGGTGCTGGTGCGCTTTTCAGGGCAGATGCAGCCGGGCGTTACGCTGCGCGATCTGGTGCATGCCATTCCGCACCAGGCCATCAAGCAGGGGCTGCTCACGGTCGCCAAGCAGGGCAAGAAGAACATCTTT
>JAIRQU010000104.1 GCA_031256305.1 Burkholderiaceae bacterium | reverse complement strand
CCCGCCACGGCCAGCGCCTGCGCTTCTTCGCCGCCGCGGCCAAAGATGTAGCCGTCTCCGCCCTTGAGGCGCACCAGCGAATGCCCGGCGCGCGCCAGTTTGACCATCAGGCGGGCGATGTCGGCCTGCGGCAGGGCATGGCGCGAAGACTCCTTGCCCACATAGATGCGCCGGGCATCCGCAGGCAGAAAATCCAGCACCGCCGAACTGACCAGATGATCGTAGAGCGCCAGCCGCGCCTGCGCCAGGGCGCGCGCGGCCTTGAGGGTCAGCAGTTCGGGGTCGCCCGGCCCGGCCCCCACCAGCGTGACCGTGCCGACCGGCGCATCGGGCAGGGCATCCGGCAGTTCTGGCATGAGGGCATCTTCCCTCTGCGCATGGGCGTATTCAGTGGAAAGCAGATCGCGCGAGCGCATTATTCATCTCAATCAAAGCCAAGGGGAAACCGCAGGGTGGTTTGATAATTTGTCACAGGTGACAAAAAGCCGTCCTTGATCCAGGTCAAGGACAAAGATTACTTTCAAGACCATCATAAAACGGTCGGTCCAGCCTTTCCACGGTGTGAACGGACCATAACATGACGAGGAGTGTCTTCCATCATGAAATCACGAACCATCCTGGGTTTATCCACTTTGGCCCTGGCGGTCTTGTTGAGCGCCAGCGCCTATGCCCAAAAAGAAGCCCCCGCCAATGCGGCGGCGGCCTCTGGCCCCGCCGCGGCGGACTCTCCGGTGGCCGGGGCCTCGTCGGCGGGCGTGGCGATGTACCACGACCCCAATCCCGAACTTCAGGCCAACGCGCCCCCGATGACGCAGGCCGAGTTCGATGAAGGACGCAAGATTTTCTTCCAGTACTGCGCGGGCTGCCACGGCGTGCTGCGCAAGGGCGCGACCGGCAAGCCGCTTACGCCCGACATCACGACCAAGCCAGACAAGGGCACTGCGTACCTCAAGACCTTCATCACCTATGGCAGTCCGCTGGGCATGGTCAACTGGGGCACGTCCGGCCAATTAACGCCCCAGCAGATCGACATCATGGCGCGCTATGTGCAACATACGCCGCCGACGCCGCCGGAGACCTCGCTGGCCGACATGACGAAAACCTGGAAGGTGATCGTGCCAGTCTCTCAGCGCCCGACGCGCAAGATGAACAATTACGACTTGAACAACGTGTTCTCCGTGACGCTGCGCGACGCGGGCGAGGTCGCGCTGATCGACGGCGATTCCAAGCAGATCATCAACATCGTCAAGACCGGCTACGCGGTGCATATTTCGCGCATGTCGTCATCGGGACGTTACATCTACGTCATCGGGCGTGATGCCAAGATTGACCTGATCGACCTGTGGATGGCCAAGCCAGACATCGTGGCCGAGATCAAGATCGGTCAGGAAGCGCGTTCGGTCGAGTCCTCCAAATTCAAGGGCTACGAGGACAAGTTCGCCATCGCGGGCACCTACTGGCCGCCGCAGTACGTCATCATGGAAGGCGACACGCTCAAGCCGTTGAAGGTGGTTTCCACGCGCGGCATGAATGACGATGGCTCGTACATCGACGATGCGCGCGTGGCCTCAATCGTGTCCAGCCATTACCACCCCGAATTTGTCGTCAATGTCAAAGAATCGGGGATGACGCAATTGGTGGACTACACGGACATGACGAACCTGAAGATCACCACCATCACCAGCGCGCCGTTCCTGCATGACGGCGGCTTTGACCGCACGGGGCGCTATTTCCTGGTGGCGGCCAATGCGTCCAACAAGATCGTGGTAATCGACACCAAGACGGACAAGCTGCAAGCCATCATTGAAGTCGGCAAAACCCCGCACCCTGGGCGCGGCGCCAACTTTGTCGATTCCAAATATGGCCCAGTGTGGGCCACCAGCGACCTGGGCGATGAAACCATCAGCCTGATCGGCACCGACCCGGTGGACCACCCGCAATATGCCTGGAAAGTGGTGCGCACGCTCAGTGGACAAGGCGGCGGCTCGCTGTTCATCAAGACCAATCCGAAGTCGCACAACCTGTGGGTGGACAACGCGCTCAACCCCGACCCCAAACTCAACCAGACGGTTGCGGTGTTCGACATCAACAACCTCGACAAGGGTTATCAGGTGTTGCCGATTGTCGAATGGGCGCATCTGACCGGCAAGGGCGCCAAGCGCGTGGTGCAGCCCGAATACAACAAGACCGGCGATGAGGTGTGGTTCTCCGTCTGGGGCCTGAAGAACGAGGAATCGGCCATCGTGATCGTGGACGACAAGACGCGCACGCTCAAGGCTGTCATCAAGGATCCGCGCCTGATTACGCCCACGGGCAAGTTCAACGTTTACAACACGCAGCACGACATCTATTGAGCATTTAGCGTTGCGTCATCCCTGCGCTGCCGGGCTTGGCCTGCCAAGTCCGGCAGTGTGGTTTATGGGGCAGGCGCTGTTATTCGCTTAAAGTCAGCAAGCATGAAATCCGTGATTTGTTTGTTGCGCGCTGGCGTTGCTGATGGCAAGCCGGCGGGGCGTTTTCTCCAGCCCGTGCGCCAATCGTGACTTGGCGTGTGCATGGCGGCGTTCTGGCCATTCTGCTGGCTTTGGCCGGATGCGCCGCGGATACTGGAACCGCTCAACCGCAAAACGATGGCCTGCCGCCCCAGCGCCAGGCGCAATTGATCCATTTTGTGCGGCAGGATTGCGGCGCGTGCCACGGTATGCGCTTGACGGGCGGACTGGGGATGGCCATCACCCCATCGGCCTTGTCCGGCCAAACAGTCGATGACGTGACCGCGACCGTTCTGTATGGCCATCCCGGAACGCCCATGCCCGGCTGGCGCGGTCTGCTCAGCCAAGCCGACGCGCGCTGGATCGCCCGGCATCTGCTGGCCGGATTTCCCGAAGAGCCTTGAAAATGTTCCCTTCTCACCCTTTTTCCCCTCTTCCCCAGCGCCGCCTGAACCGCCGTGATTGGCTGGCCGTTTGCGGCGCCCTGTTGACCGCGGGCGCGGCCACGGGCCTGGCGGGCAGTCTGGCCGGGTGCGCCGCGCCGCCGGCGCGCGGCACCGAAGACCTGGGCGTGGTCATCGGGCGCGAAAACGGCACGCTGACGCTGGTCGATTCCACCACGCGCACGGCGCTGGGCGCCGTCGAAGGGCTGGGCGATCTTTCGCACGCCTCGGTGGTGTTCTCGCGCGACGGCCTGTTTGCCTATGTGTTCGGGCGCGACGGCGGACTGACGCAAGTGAACCTGCTGGCGGGCCGCATCGTGCGCCGCGTGATGCAGGCGGGCAACTCCATCGGCGGCGCGATCAGCGACGACGGCGCGCTGATCGTGGCGCAGAACTACACGCCCGGCGGCATCAAGGTGTTCGATGCGCATACGCTGGAACTGCTGGCCGACGTGCCCACGTTCTACGGCCCGGCGGGCGCGAATCAGCAGCGCTCGCGCGTGGTCGGCCTGGTCGATCTGCCGGGGCGGCGCTTTGCCTATAGCCTGTTCGACGCCGATGCGATCTGGATTACCGACTGCTCGGACATTAAAAACCCCCAGACGCAAAAGTTCGAGCGCGTGGGCCATCAGCCTTACGACGGGCTGGTTACGCCCGACGGGCGCTATTACATCGCCGGTCTGTTCGGCGAAGACGGCATGGCGCTGATCGACCTGTGGACCCAGCCGCTGACGGTGCGGCGCATTCTCAACGGCTATGGCAAGGGCGAGCAAAGACTGCCGGTCTACAAGATGCCGCACTTGCGCGGCTGGGCCGTGGCCGGGCGGCGCGCCTGGTTCCCCGCCGTGGGGCAACATGAAGTGCTGGTCGCGGATACCCAAAGCTGGGCGCTGGCCGGGCGCGTACCCGTGGCCGGGCAGCCCATCTTCGTAATCGCGCGGCCCGCCGCGCCGCAAGTCTGGTGTACCTTTGCCGTGCCGGACTACGGCCATGTGCAGGTCATCGACACGCAAAGCCAGCGCGTCATCAAGACGCTCGAACCGGGCCACGCGGTGCTGCACATGGAGTTCACGCCGCGCGGCGACACGGTATGGGTCAGTTGCCGCGACGACAACGCCGTGCGCGTCATCGACACCCAGAATTTCGAGACGCTGACCAGCATCAAGGCCCCCTCGCCCAGCGGCGTTTTCTTTACCACGCGCGCCACGCGCATCGGCTTTTGACGTTCCCCGTCATGGATGCCCGGCAGCGGCTGCTCAATGACTGGCAGCACGGATTTCCCTTGTGCGCTCGGCCTTATGCGCAATTGGCGCAAGCCACGGGGCTAACCGAGGCCGAAGTCATGCGGACGCTGCGCCAAACGCTGGCCGATGGGCGCGTCAGCCGCATCGGCGGCGTGTTCGCGCCCGGCGCGGGCGGCGCGGCAACGCTGGCGGCCATGACGGTGCCCGAAGGCCGCATCGAAGCAGTGGCGGCGCGGGTTTCGACGCATCCGGGGGTCAACCACAACTACCTGCGCGAGCACCGGCTTAATTTGTGGTTCGTGATGACCGGCGCGGATCAGGATGCCGTGGAATCGGGCGTGGCCGCGCTGGAAGCCGATTGCGGCCAGCTCGCGCTGCGCTTGCCGTTGCTGCGCGCCTACTACATCGACTTGGGATTTGATCTGCGCGGCGGGCACGAAACGGGCGCGGCGGCGCGGCATCCGGCGCGCGCCCGCGCCGCCGTTACGGAGCCGATTCCCGCCAGTCAATGCACGCTGGCCCGGCTTGCGGAAGCGGGCCTGGCCATCATCGAGCGGCCCTATGCGGCCTGGGCCGATGAATTGGGCTGGGGCGAGGAACAGGTCCTCGCATGTCTTCAGGGCTGGCTTGACGCGGGCCAGCTCAAGCGCTTTGGCGTGGTGGTACGCCATCACGAGCTGGGCTTGGCCGCCAACGCAATGGTGGTGTTCGACGTGCCCGACGCCGTGGCGGATGCGCGCGGTCAGGCGCTGGCCGGGCAGCCGGGCGTGACCCTGGCCTACCGCCGCGCGCGCGCCGCCGGCTGGCCCTACAGTCTGTATGCGATGGTGCATGGCGCGCGGCGCGACGCGGTGCAAGCCGTGATCGAGCGCGCCACCGGCGCGGCTGGACTGGCGCCCTGCCCGCGCGAGATTCTGTTTTCCACGCGCCGCTTCAAGCAGACTGGCGCGCGGCGCTTTCGGGGCTGGAATGTGGACGGACAAATTGCCAGCGTCACGCCACAACGGGAGACCAGCGATGCCCTCGCCGGATGATTTGCGTCTGATCGAGCGGCTGCACGGCGGCTTTCCGCTGACCGACCGGCCCTTTGCCGACGTGGCCGCCGAATTGGGCTGCGGCGAGGACGAATTGATTGAACGCTTGCAGCGCCTGCTGGCGCACGGCGACCTGACGCGCTTCGGGCCGCTGTTCCAGATCGAGCGCGCCGGCGGGCGCTTTTTGCTGGCGGCCATGTGCGTGCCCGAAACGCGCTTTGACGCCGTGGCCGCGCAACTGACCGCGATGCCGGAGGTAGCGCACAACTACCGCCGCGAATCCGCGCACCCCGGCCATCCCGGCGCCACGCCGCTGAACATGTGGTTCGTGCTGGCGGTGGAGCGTCCCGAACAGGCCGACGCGGCCATCGGGCGCATCCAGGCCCAGACCGGCTTGCCGGTGTTTTCCTTCCCCAAAGAGCGCGAGTTCTTCGTCGAGCTGCGCCTGCCGCCGCCGGATACGGAGCCAGACCGCCCATGACGCTTGATGACCTGGACCGCCGCATCATCCGCGCCACACAGGCGGGTCTGCCGCTGGTGCCGCGCCCTTACGAGGCCGTGGGCGCGCTGCTGGGCGTGAGCGGCCAGCAGGTGCGCCAGCGCCTGCAAGCCATGCTGGCGCAGGGGCTGATCCGGCGTATCGGCGCGGTGCCCAACCACTACCGCCTGGGCTTTACCGCCAACGGCATGAGCGTGTGGGACGTGGCCGACGACCGCGTGGACGAGCTGGGACGGTGCATCGGCGCGCTGCCCGGCGTGAGCCACTGTTACCGCCGCGCGCGCCGCGCGCCGGTGTGGCGCTACAACCTGTTCGCCATGCTGCATGGCCGCAGCCGCGCCGAAGTCGAGCAGCAAGCCGAACGCATCGCGGAACTCCTGGGCGACGCTTGCCGGGCGCGCGACATTCTTTATTCCACCGCCATCCTGAAAAAGACCGGGTTGCGCCTGACCGAAAATTGAGTTGCCATGTTTCGCCTCTCCCGCTTCATGGAAGCCCTGCGCGACAACCCGCCGGTAGCGCCCGCGCGCAAGCCGCCCGGCCCGGTCGTGATCTGGAACCTGATCCGCCGCTGCAACCTGAACTGCCTGCATTGCTATTCGACCTCGGCGGATGTTGATTTCAAGGGCGAACTGAGCACCGCCGAGGCGCTCGCAGTGCTGGAACAACTGCGCGCCGCGCACGCGCCCGCGCTGATCCTGTCGGGCGGCGAGCCGCTGCTGCGGCCCGACCTGTACGACATCGCGGCGCGCGCCAAGGCGCTGGGCTTGCACCTGTCGCTGTCGTCCAACGGCACGCTGCTCACCGGCGACCATGCGCGGCGGCTGGCGCAAACGGGGTTCGACTACGTGGGCATCAGTCTGGACGGCCTGCAAGCCACGCACGATAAATTCCGCCGCCACGCCGACGCCTTTGCCGACGCGCTGACGGGCATCCGCCGCGCGCGCGACGCGGGCTTGCGCGTAGGCGTGCGCATGACGCTAACCGAGGCCAACGCGGGCGAACTGCCCGCCGTGATCGCGTTGACCGAGGCCGAGGGTATCAACAAGTTCTACCTTTCGCACTTCAACTACGCCGGGCGGGCGCGCACGCATCAGGGCGAAACCGCGCGCCACCGCGTTGTGCGCGCCGCGCTGGACGCTCTGTTCGAGCACGTCTGGGCGCGCGCGCGGCGCGGCGATGCGGGCGACTTTGTCACCGGCAACAACGACGCCGATGGCGTGTATCTGCTGCACTGGATTGAGCGGCGCTTTCCCGGCCGCTCGGCCGACATGCGGGCGCGCCTGGTCAACTGGGGCGGCAACGCCAGCGGCGTCAACGTCGCCAACATCGACAACCTGGGCAATGTGCATCCGGACACGATGTGGTGGCAAGTCACGCTGGACAACGTGCGCGAGCGGCCTTTCGGCGCAATCTGGGCCGACCGCGGCAACCCGCTGATGGCGGGCCTCAACAGCCGCCCGCGCCCGCTCCAGGGCCGTTGCGCGGCCTGCGCGCAGCGCGACATCTGCAACGGCAACACGCGCTCGCGCGCCTTTACGGCCAGCGGCAACGCCTGGGCCGAAGACCCCGGCTGCTACCTGACCGATGCCGAAATCGGCCTGGCCGCGCCCGCCGCCGCGCGGTAACGCACGAACAGGCCGCAGCATGACCCCCTGACTTTTTCTGGACCATGAATCTCAAACCTTTCCTCTTCATCGCCTCGCTCGCCCTGTGCGGCGCGCTCGCGGGATGCGCTGGTTCGCCCGCCGATACCGCTGCCGCGCCCGCCACCGCCATGCCCGCCGTGGCTCCCGCGTCCGCCGAAACCGCCGCCTTGGCCTCGCTGCCCCGCGCCCAGCGGCTCTACCAGCAACTCTGCGCCCGCTGCCACGGCGCGGATCGCCTGGGCGGCATCGGCCCGGCGCTGCTGCCGGAAAACCTGGAGCGCCTGCGGCCCGCCCAGGCGCGCAAGGTCATTGCCGATGGCCGCGAGGCCACGCAGATGCCGGGCTTCAAGGATCAGCTCGCGCCTGAGGATATCGCCGCCATCGCCGCCTGGATCTACACCCCGGTCACGCCTGAACCGGTGTGGGGCGCGGCGCAAATCCGCGCCTCGCGCAGCGTCAACCCCGATGCCGCCAAGCTGCCGGCCAAGCCGGTGTATTCCGCCGACCCCGAAAACCTGTTCGTCGTGGTCGAGTCCGGCGACAGCCACGTCACGATTCTCGATGGCGACAAGTTCGAACCGATTGCGCGCTTTCCCTCGCACTTTGCGCTGCACGGCGGGCCGAAATTCACGCCCGACGGACACTACGTCTATTTCGGCTCGCGCGACGGCTGGATCACCAAATACGACCTGTGGGCCTTGCAGGTGGTGGCCGAGGTGCGCGCGGGCATCAACATGCGCAACATCGCCGTATCGGGCGATGGCCGCTGGGTGATGGCCGCCAATTACCTGCCGCACGATCTGGTGCTGCTGGACGCCAGCGACCTGTCGCTGAAAAAAATCATTCCCGCCGTCAGTCTGTCGGGCAAGAGTTCGCGCGTTTCGGCGGTGTATGACGCCGCGCCGCGCAAGAGCTTCGTGGCCGCGATGAAGGACATCCCCGAACTCTGGGAAATCAGCTACGACCCCAAGGCCGAACCGGTCACCAACACCGTGGCGCACGACTACCAGTACAAGGAAGGCGACTTCGAGCCGGGCCAGTTCACCCCGCGCCGCACCTACCTGGACGACTATCTGGACGACTTCTTCTTCACCCAGGACTACGCCGACGTAATGGGCACCTCGCGCGACGGGCACAAGGGCCAGGTGGTCAACCTCAACGTGCGCCGCAAGATCGCCGACCTGGACCTCTCCGGCATGCCGCACCTGGGGTCGGGCATCACCTGGCAATGGAAGGATCCGCAGGGCAAGCTGCGCACCGTCATGGCCAGCACCAACATGAACAAGGGCGTGGTGACCGTGATCGAACTGGGCACCTGGAAAAAGATCAAGGACATTGCCACGCCAGGCCCAGGCTTCTTCATCCGCGGCCATGAAAAATCACCCTATGTCTGGGTCGATTCGATGATGAGTCCCCAGCACCGCAACACGCTGACCATCATCGACAAGAACACGCTGCAAGTAGTGGGCAGCGTCAAGGCCGCGCCGGGTCAGACGCTGGCGCACATCGAATTCACCAAGGACGGCCGCTACGCGCTGGCCAGCCTGATGGAGGACAAGGGCGCCATCATCGTCTATAACGCGCGCACGCTGCGCGAGGTCAAGCGCATCCCGATGAGCAAGCCCATCGGCAAATACAACGTCTATAACAAGACCACGCTGTCATCGGGAACCAGCCATTGACCCGTAAACGGCGCGCGCGGCGCGGTAAAGTCATCACGGGTTTCAAAATGGGATAGTTTCGGTGCCTGTTCATGGATTCGCCTTCATTCGACATTGCGCGTTATCTGCCGCTGCTGCCGCTGTTTCATGAAGTGCAGCCCGCCGAGCTGGCCCGGTTGGCGCAAGGCGCGCGTCTGCGGCATTTGGCGCGCGGGAAAGACATCTTTCACGTTGGCGATCTGTGCACCGAATTCCATGTCGTCGTCAGCGGGCAGCTCAAGCTGTTCGCGCTCTCGCCGCAGGGACAGGAAAAGATCATCGAAATCGTGGGCCCGGGTGGCAGTTGCGCGGAGGCGCTGATGTTCCTGCAACGCCCCTACATCGTCAACGCGCAGGCGCTGGTGGAAACGGCGCTGCTGTCCATTTCGCGCCAGGCGGTCATCCATGAAATCGAATGCAACCGGGAGTTCTGCATGCGGATGCTCGCAGGCCTGTCCCGCCGGTTGCATGGCCTTATCAGCGACGTGCAAGCCTATGCGCTGCAAAGCGGCGTGCAGCGCGTCATCGGCTATCTGCTGCGCGGACTGCCGGAGACCGAACCCGATGGCGGCGCGCCCGGCAAAGCCATCAGCGTCACGCTACCGGTCAGCAAGGCGGCGATTGCCTCGCGCTTGTCGATGACGCCGGAATACTTCTCGCGCGTGCTGCATGAACTGGAAAGTCAGGGACTGATCGCCGTTGACCGGCGCGAAATTACCATTCTTGACCCCGCGCGCCTGTCGTCCCTGCCGGCGGCTGAAACCGGTTCGCGCGGTTCGGGACATTGATGCCGCGTTGAGAACTCACTCCAGGCCGCCGGTTTTCCGCGCACGGGCAACGGCGCGGAAAAGAAAAAGTGTTTGCCACGCGCCCAAAACGCTCAATCCATAGATAATTTGGCGTTCATATGACCAACGCCGTGCTCATCATCGCCCATGCGCCGCTGGCCCAGGCGTTGCGGCAGTGCGCGCTGCACATATTCCCGGATGCGGCCGCCGAGATCGGGGCGGTGGATGTGCGCCCCGACGCGCCGCCGGATGAAACGCTGGCGCGGGCGCGGGCGGCGTTGGCGCGGCTGCCCGGCGCGGGCGCGCTGGTACTAACCGACATCGTGGGCGCCACGCCCTGCAACGTGGCCCTGCGTTTGTCCGCTGGCGCGCGCACGCGCCTGATCGCGGGCGCGAATTTGCCGATGCTGCTGCGCGCGCTGACGTACCGCGACAAACCGCTGGCCGAGCAGGCGGCCTGCGCCATCGCGGGCGGCGCGCAAGGGGTCGTGCTCATGGACGCGGGAACCGTCCAGAAAGGCGATGACCCATGATCGAGCGCCAGATTGCCATTAGCAACAAACTGGGTCTGCACGCGCGCGCCTCGGCCAAGCTGACCAGGCTGGCCGGGGGCTTCCCGTGCGAAGTCTGGATCAGCAAGGGCGGCCGGCGCGTCAACGGCAAGAGCATCATGGGCGTGATGATGCTGGCCGCGGGCCTGGGCAGCGCCATCACGCTGGAAACTGGCGGCCCGCGCGAGCAGGAGGCCATGGACGCCTTGCTGGCGCTGATTGCCGGCAAGTTTGGCGAGGGCGAATAGGGCCGTACCGATGAATGCGCGCCCTGTCCCCCGCAATTTCTGCCTGCGCGGCTTCGCCGTTTCGGGCGGCATCGCCATCGGGCGCGCGGTGCTGATCGCCTCCAGCCGCGTGGGCGTGGCGCACGACTTCATCGCGCCCGGCCAGGTTGGCGCGGAGCTGGCGCGGCTGGGCAATGCCAT
>JAIRQU010000092.1 GCA_031256305.1 Burkholderiaceae bacterium | reverse complement strand
CGCCAGCGAGCAGGCCGAGTCGCCCGAATGCACGCCCGCCTGCTCGATGTGCTCCATGACGCCGCCGATCAGCACACGCCCGTCGCGGTCGCGCACGGCATCCACGTCGCATTCAATGGCGTCGGAGAGAAAGCGGTCGAGCAGCACTGGCGCGTCGTTGGACACGCGCACCGCCTCGCGCATGTAGCGTTCCAGGTCGCGCGGCTCATAAACGATTTCCATCGCCCGCCCGCCCAGGACATACGACGGGCGCACCACCAGCGGATAACCCAGTGCGGCGGCTTTTTCCAGCGCCTGCCCCTCGGTGCGCGCGGTGGCGTTGACCGGTTGGCGCAGGCCCAGTTCATTGATGAGGCGCTGAAAGCGCTCGCGGTCTTCGGCCGCGTCAATCATGTCCGGGCTGGTGCCGATGATGGGTACGCCATTGGCTTCCAGGTCGAGCGCGAGCTTGAGCGGCGTCTGTCCGCCGTATTGCACGATAACGCCGGCGGGCTGTTCGGCGGCGACGATTTCCAGCACGTCTTCCAGCGTCAGCGGCTCGAAGTACAGGCGGTCGCTGGTGTCGTAATCGGTGGAGACGGTTTCCGGGTTGCAGTTGACCATGATGGTGTCATAGCCGTCCTCGCGCATCGCCAGCGCCGCATGCACGCAGCAGTAGTCGAACTCAATGCCTTGACCGATGCGGTTGGGGCCGCCGCCGAGCACCATGATCTTCTGGCGCGCGCTGGGCTGGGCCTCGCATTCGGCTTCATAGGTCGAATACATATACGCGGTACTGGTGGCGAATTCGGCCGCGCAGGTGTCCACGCGCTTGTACACGGGCCGCACGCCCAGCGCATGACGGCGCGCGCGCACCGCCTGTTCCGTGGTTTTGAGCAGCTTGGCCAGCCGCCGGTCGGAAAAGCCTTTGCGCTTGAGTGCCAACAGCTCATCTTTTGATAGTAAATCCAGCGCCTGCCCACCGTGCGCGGCGGCGTGCTGGTCCAGATCCAGCTCGATGCGCACGATCTGCTCGATCTGCGCCAGAAACCACGGGTCGATACGGGTGAGTTGCTGCACCTCGGCCAGCGACCAGCCGGCGGCAAACGCATCGCCAACGAACCAGATGCGCTCCGGGCCAGGCTCGCCCAGTTCTCTTTCCAGCGCCTCGCGGTCCTGCGTCTTTTCGTTCATGCCATCGACGCCCACTTCCAGCCCGCGCAGCGCCTTCTGGAACGATTCCTGAAACGTGCGGCCTCTGGCCATGACCTCGCCCACCGACTTCATCTGCGTGGTCAGGCGCGCATCGGCCTGCGGAAACTTCTCGAAAGCAAAACGCGGCACCTTGGTGACAACATAGTCGATGCTCGGCTCGAAGCTGGCGGGCGTCGCGCCGCCGGTAATTTCGTTGCGCAGTTCGTCAAGCGTGTAGCCCACCGCCAGTTTGGCCGCCACCTTGGCGATGGGAAAGCCCGTGGCCTTGGACGCCAGCGCCGACGAGCGCGAAACGCGCGGGTTCATCTCGATGACGATCATGCGTCCATCCGCGGGGTTGAGCGCGAACTGCACGTTGGAGCCGCCGGTGTCCACGCCGATCTCGCGCAGCACCGCCAGGCTGGCGTCGCGCATGATCTGGTATTCCTTGTCGGTGAGCGTCTGCGCCGGTGCCACCGTAATCGAATCGCCCGTGTGTACGCCCATCGGGTCCAGGTTTTCGATGGAGCAGACGATGATGCAGTTGTCCGCCTTGTCGCGCACCACCTCCATTTCGAATTCTTTCCAGCCCAGCAGCGACTCCTCAATCAGCAGTTCATGGGTCGGCGAGGCTTCCAGGCCGCGCTTGCAGATCGTCTCGAACTCCTCCGGGTTGTAGGCGATACCCCCGCCCGTGCCGCCCAGCGTGAAGCTGGGGCGGATCACCGCCGGAAAGCCCACCTGCTTTTGCACCGCCCACGCCTGTTCCATGCTGTAGGCGATGCCCGAACGCGCCGAGGCCAGGCCGATGCGCGTCATCGCCTGCTTGAACTTTAGGCGGTCCTCGGCCTTGTCGATGGCTTCGGGCGTGGCCCCGATCAGCGCTACCCCGTACTTGGCCAACACGCCATTGCGCCACAAGTCCAGCGCGCAATTGAGCGCGGTTTGCCCGCCCATCGTGGGCAGGATCGCGTCCGGGCGTTCCCGCGCGATGATTTTTTCCACCACCGGCCAGGTAATCGGCTCAATGTAGGTGACATCCGCCGTGGCCGGGTCGGTCATGATGGTGGCCGGGTTGCTGTTGATGAGGACGACCCGGTAGCCTTCCTCGCGCAGCGCCTTGCAGGCCTGCACGCCGGAATAGTCGAACTCGCACGCCTGCCCGATGACAATGGGGCCGGCGCCAATGATGAGGATGGTTTTCAGGTCGGTGCGTTTGGGCATTGCTTAGTCGTCCTTGGTGAACCCGATGCGGCGGCTGGCGTAGCTACCCGGCGCAGGTTCTTGCATAAGTTGATCAATGGCTTCAAAAATCACGCGGAATTGGTCATCGTATTTTTCTTCGAGTTGGACCAGCTTCTTTTCCAATTCCACATGTTCAGACAATACGCAGCGCAGCTTGACGAAGACACGCATGATTTCGATGTTGACCGCCACAGCCCGTTGGCTGCGCAGCACACTGGACAACATGGCCACGCCCGGTTCGGTGAAGGCATAGGGCAGCTTGCGGAGGCCGCCCCAGTTTGAAGTCACAAATTGTGATTTCAAATCGGAAAACTCTTCGGCGCTCAGTTGGAACATGAAGTCGGATGGAAAGCGTTCCGCGTTGCGCTGGACCTGCTGCATCAGCACCCGCGTTTCCACGCCATACAGAGCCGCCAACTGCTGCGCGAGCAACACACGATAACCGCGAATTGCCAGCACCATGGCCGGCAGATCGAACGCTGTTTGGGGCGGACTTGAAATCACATCGAGCAGCTTTTGTTTTATGGCGATGTTCCAACAAAATCACTCGTGCTTGTCGTTAACGAGCTTATCCAGCAGCGCCTTGACGCGCGCTTCGGGCAGGTTCTTCTGCATCAGTTGCAGCAGGCTATCGCCTTCGACCAGCGGGCGCAGCACTTCGGCCTCGGCGTCGTAGAACTTGGCGTCCCATTCGGCCAGCGCGGCGTTCCATTCGTCCTCGCTCCAGGTCTTGCCCTTGGCCAACAGCGTGACCAGCGGCATGGCCTTGTGGTCCAGGAATGACCTCTTGTAGGGCTTTTGCGCCCAGCGCTCGGCGAACCATTCCCGGTGCGACGCGGGCAGGGTCAACATGCGCTTGGCAATGGCCTTTTCCAGCGCCGATTGCGGAAAGCTGTAGAGCTTCATGATGGAGATTGCCTTTACGCCGCTTGCCGCGCCTGCAGGGATTGCACGTAGCGGTCGAACAGATAGCCGATGTCGTGCGGGCCGGGCGAGGCTTCCGGGTGGCCCTGGAAGCTGAACGCGGGCCGGTCCCGCCAGGCCAGCCCTTGCAGCGTGCCGTCGAACAGGCTCACGTGCGTGGCGCGCACGGCG
>JAIRQU010000057.1 GCA_031256305.1 Burkholderiaceae bacterium | reverse complement strand
ACCTCCGTTATCAATGACACAGTCATTCGAGAGCGCGTGGACTATGTGTGCCTCTGCCCCAGCAATCGTGCTTGTGTACGGTTGCTGATGGCCTGCCTGCTCGGCAAATTGGATAAACCCGACGTTGACCCGCGCAAGCCCTATACCGAGATCAACGAAACCGATAGCTTTTCGGGGCGCACCTATGACGAACACTATCTCACCTCGTTTGTTAACGAGCACAGATTACCCGTCAATCCGACCACGGCTTTCTTAACCCCAACGCTACGCAATATCAATCATGCGCTGACCACCGACCGTGAACTCGTCGGCAGGCCGCGCGACCTCTACAAAAAAACGCTGGAGCTTTTGGAAGATGCCGCACTGCAGCGCGTTGCCCCTGATATTTTGTTCGTCGAAACCGTGCGGCTGTTGATGCTCATACGTGACGAAAAATTGGCCCGCATAGACTCATTGCTCAGCACATTAAAGCGTGTCGAAGGCGCTTTGCCGCTTTCATCGGAAGCCATCGTCACGCTTATCAGCCAGCACTTGGCCTGCAGGAATGCCAGCCGCTTACCCGTGCTGGTGGTCGCCGCTGCTTATGAAACAGCAAGTGCGCAACTCGCCGAAAGCGTATTGCCTTTGAAGGCCCACAATGCAGCCGATTTACAAACTGGCTCATTGGGTGATATTGAAATCTGTCTCGTGGGTGAGAATGCAGTCGTAACTGTCTACGAAATGAAAATGAAGCGAGTCACGCACGATGACATTGACGCCGCTGTCGCCAAAATAACCCGTGCGCCGAATCGCATCCAAAACTATCTATTTGTTACTACTGATGTAATAGACCCCGTTGTAGCCGAATATGCCGCGACGTTCTATGAAAAGACAGATGGAACGGAAATTACTATTTTAGATTGCATTGGCTTCCTGCGACATTTTCTACACTTGTTTCATCGCATTCGTGGAAACTATCTGAACACCTATCAGGGGCTGGTTTTGAACGAACCGGATTCCGCTGTCAGCCAAGCGCTGAAAGAGGCCTTCCTCGCGTTGCGGCAGGCAGCGGAAAGCGGCGAATGAAATAAAACTTTTGCGCCCGCGCTATTTCACCTTATCCCGCAGCGCCAGCAGCGTTTTGAGCATACCCTTGACCTCCGCCAGTTCGCGTTGCTGGTCAAGCATCAGGCGCTGCATTTGTTCGATGATCCTGTCCTGTGTCACCACGCGCTCCTTGAGCGCGCTCACGCCCGAAAGACGATCCAGAATATCGGTGACCAAGCTCATGCTTGCGCAGACGTATCGGCTTTGATCGCCTTGATCTGGGCAAAGAATTTCTTGGCGCGCCGCTCGGCCTTGTCGTACACGGCGGTGATGGCGTCCAGGTCGGTCTTGGCGCGTTGTGTGGCGGCGTCCAGCAGTTCCAGCTCAGGCAGGCTCACGTCCGCCTTGTACAGGTCGATGGCTGCGCGCGCTTCGGACGACAGGCTGGTGCCTCGCTTGCTGGCGCGCGCTTCCAGCAATCGGCGCTGAGGCGCTTCAAGGTAGAGGTTGGTCAGAACGGCGGACATGGGGCGCATCTCCAAGGAGGCGACATTATGATGCAATATAACATGTAATAACAACCTGCCTTGCGGCAACGCCCAACGTTATCGGAAGGGGCCAGCTAACATCTAGGGATTTCAATAATGCTGTTAGCCTGCTCATGACGCTTTCCATCTGTATCGCACAACTGAACTTCGTGGTCGGCGACTTGCCGGGCAACGCCCGCCGGATCGTTGAGGCGGCGCGGCGCGCCCATGCGCAGGGTGCGCGCTTGCTGCTCACGCCCGAACTGGCGCTGTGCGGTTACATTGCCGAAGACCTGTTTCTGCGCTCGGCCTTCATGGCCGCGTGCGACCAGGCGCTGGCGCAGGTGGCGCGCGAGACCGCTGATCTGCCGGGTCTGACGCTCGTGGTCGGCCACCCGGCAGACCCGGCGTATTGTGCCCAGGACGTGCGCGAAAAAAGCATTACCGTCACGCGGCGCGCCAATGCCGCCAGCGTGATCCGCGAAGGGCGCGTCATCGCCACCTACGCCAAGCGCGAGTTGCCCAATTACCAGGTGTTCGACGAGCGACGCTACTTTGCGCCCGGCGATGGCGTGTGCGTGTTCGACGCGGCGGGCATCAAGGTCGGGCTGCTGATTTGCGAGGACGCCTGGTTCGACCAACCGGCGCAATTGACCCAGGCGGCGGGCGCGCAGTTGCTGGCCGTTATCAACGCCTCGCCTTTCCACGGCGGCAAGGGGCGCGAGCGCGAGGCGCGTATGCAGGCGCGCGTGCGGACGTGTGGCTTGCCGCTGGTGTATGCGCATCTGGTGGGCGGGCAGGACGAGGTGGTGTTCGAGGGCCACTCCTTTGCCGTCGGCGCGGACGCGCAAATCGCCGCTCGCGCGCCCAGCTTTCAGGAACAGCTTTTCACTGTCGAGGTGACGCTCCCGCAAGACGCGGCGCTGGGCCTGGTGCGCGAGAGCTTTGCGCGCGCGGGTTTCCCCGGTCTTGACAGCCCGAATCCGGGGCCGCTGCAATTGCGCGGCGAACTGGTCCCGCTAATGGAACCAGATGCCGAACTGTGGGGCGCGCTGGTGCTGGGCTTGCGCGATTACGTGCGCAAGAACGGCTTTCCCGGCGTGGTGCTGGGCCTGTCGGGCGGCATCGACTCGGCGCTGGTGCTGGCGCTGGCCGTCGATGCGCTGGGCGCGGATGCGGTGCGGGCCGTGATGATGCCCAGCCCCTACACCGCCGGCATCAGCCTGGAAGACGCGCGCGAAATGGCCCGCCACCTGAACGTGCGCTACGACGAAATCACCATCCTGCCCGCGTTCGAGGCGTTCAAGGCTTCGCTTGCGCCGCTGTTCGAGGGCCGGCCCGAAGACGCCACCGAAGAAAACATCCAGGCGCGCATCCGCGGGGTCATGCTGATGGCGCTGTCCAACAAACTCGGCAGCCTGGTACTCACCACCGGCAACAAGAGCGAATACGCCACCGGCTATTGCACCCTCTACGGCGACATGTGCGGCGGCTTTGCGCCCATCAAGGACGTGGTCAAGACCACGGTGTTCCGCCTGGCGCGCTGGCGCAATGCCCACGACCCGCACGGGCGTGGCGCCAACCCCATTCCTGAGCGCATCATCACCCGAGCGCCCAGCGCCGAACTGCGCTCCGGCCAGACCGATCAGGACAGCCTGCCGCCGTATGAAGTCATCGACGCCATCATCGCCCGCTACATGGAAAATGATATGGGGATAGATGAACTGGTCGCCGCCGGTTACAAGCGCGAGGACGTGGAAAAGGTCACGCGCCTGATCAAAATCAACGAATACAAGCGCCGCCAGGCCGCCGAAGGCACACGCGTCACGCACCGCGCCTTTGGCAAGGATTGGCGTTACCCTATCACCAACCAGTTCCGTAGCTAAATTGAGGAATCATTCCATGAAACAAATCATCGCCATCATCAAACCCTTCAAGCTCGACGAAGTGCGCGAGGCGCTGGCCGAAGTCGGCGTGGCGGGCCTCACGGTGACCGAAGTCAAGGGCTTTGGCCGCCAGAAAGGCCACACCGAGCTGTACCGCGGCGCGGAATATGTGGTGGACTTTTTGCCCAAGGTGCGCATCGAAGTCGTCGTCTCCGACAGCGACGTGGAACGCTGCATCGAAGCCATCGTGCAAGCCGCGCGCACCGGCAAGATCGGCGACGGCAAGATATTTGTCACCCCGGTCGAGCAGGTTTTGCGCATCCGCACCGGCGAGGAGGGAGATGCGGCGGTGTAGGCGTTAACCCAGAATCCGTTCCCGCACAGATTGATGCGCGACCGATTCAGGACGATGAAGATGCTGATGTCATCACCATTCCGCAATTCGATGTTGCCGGCGCAATGGGCAACGGCGGAACGCTTCTTGAAGGCAACGCTGATCTCATCAAAAGCTGGCGCGTCTCCCCGTTCTGGGTGCGCGAGAACATCCGTGGCTACACCAGCGTCCACAACCTCAACATCATCACCGGCTATGGGCCATCAATGGAACCTGTGTTCAGTTCGGGCGACCCGTTGCTGATAGACATCGGCATCCGGGACGCCCTGGTTGATGGACTGTATTTTTTTCGCATCAGCGAGCAGGGCTTTATCAAGCAACTGCAACGCATCCCGACGCCCGGCGGTGTTATGCTGCGAGCTAAGTCGTACAACCCCAGCTTTGATCCGTTCGACTTCAAGCCCGACGATCAGTTCGAGGTGTTTGGCCGGGTGTTAACTGTGTGGCGCAGTCAGCAGATGTAGGGCAACATGAAATCTATTTTAGAATTTTGTTTTGTTTTGGTTGGTGTATATTTAGTATTCGTGGCTACAAAAATACGTAATAAACAACCTAAAATAATGGTTTGTATGCGATGTTGTAATATTGGAATACCAAAGATTGAAACGCACGGGTCGATTTTAATCGAAATAATTCTATGGCTTTGTTTTTTTATACCAGGGTTGATCTACTCAATATGGCGGCGTTCATCAAGAAAAAAGATTTGTCCTAACTGCGGATCGACGGAGCTAGTTCCGCCAGATTCGCCGGTTGGTAAAAAGTTGATTCGTGAGTTTAGCCAAGGAGAAAGTCAATCTGTCGTAGCACAAAAATAATGGTGGCAATACGCACCTTAACTACGCCGGTTCCCATAGTTTGTGTACAAAATTTTCAACCAAGGAGCATATCCATGAAAACCATCGCAGCAGTTATGGCAACAATTGCTACTACCGCAGTAGCGCTCGCGGGATGTGACCAGCATCCGACATCTAGTACACCGCCGACAGCGGCCTCAGCGCCAGTCTCGGCAGCGGCGCTTGCTCCCGCGCCTGCTTCAAAAGCAATTTCAACAACTACAGAAAAAATAAAACCATCAGACGGGCCATTCGGTGTCCGCATGGGAATGACGACAGAAGAATTGGGTAAGTTTATTAAATTAAAATCTGATGGCGATCTTAGATATGATTCCGATAGTGCACCAATACCTCATAAATTATTTTCTGACTACATTTACAGAATAGGCAATAATGGTTTATGTAGTGTTAAAGCATTATCTAAAACAATAGAAAGCAATTCGTTTGGCGATGGTGTTAAAGATGCTTTTTCAGAAATTAGTCAACCGCTTGTTGCAAAATATGGGAAACCGACATTCGATCATGATTTTATCAGAAGTGGAAGCATCTGGGATAAACAAGAAGACTGGATGATGGGCCTTTACAAAGAGGAACGAGTTTTGAACATAGCATGGGTTTCATCCAAAAATAAAGGATCGGAGAAAACAAAAAACCCCGTAAATCTTCCGTCAGATATTGCATATATAGAATTAGAGGCGCGCGCGTATAAATACAACAAAGCATTTTTAGTGCTTGATTATTTATTCATGAATAATGATGATTGCGTGAATCAAATAAAGAAAAATCAAAACAAAGGTCTTTAGTATTGCTAAAAAACAAATTACGAGAAATTCGGTTTATAACCGGAGTTACCACGGCCGCCATCATTGCGGCCATACTCATCGGCTGCGTTCAGCCAGAGCAATCCGAACAGGGTGCGTCAACCTGCTCAGTTGAAGCTGGATTCAGCCCCGAAGGATCAGCGGCTGCGCTGGTGCAGCGCACCATTGAATCAGCGCATTAGCGATTGCATCGCATCAATCCCGCCGATTGGCGGGTTGCCGTTTGCCAAAAACGTGGGCATAGCCCAAGATCACGATTAAGCTAAAAAGTTCAGCAAAACGCGCTCATCCATCCTTGATGGGGGAATAATCCTCAGCGTCTAATCCTCTACCTTCATAAACCGCTCCCGGTAATAAATCAACTCGTCAATGGATTCATGCACGTCCGCCAGCGCGGTGTGCAACTGGCGCTTCTTGAAGCCTTCGGCCAGGCCGGGGCGCCAGCGGCGGGCCAGTTCCTTGAGCGTGCTCACGTCGATGTTGCGGTAGTGAAAGTAGCTTTCCAGCCGTGGCATGTACTTGACCAGAAAGCGCCGGTCTTGGCCGATGGTGTTGCCGCACATGGGCGAGGCGCTCTTGGGCGCGTAGCGTTGTACAAAGTCCAGCAACTGTGCCTCGGCCTGCGCCTCGGTCAGCGGGGAGGCGCGCACCTTGTCGATCAGGCCGCTCTTGCCGTGCGTGCCCTTGTTCCAGGCGTCCATGGCGTCGAGCGTGGCATCGCTCTGGTGGATGACCAGCACGGGGCCTTCCACGCGCGGTTCAAGCTGCGGGCCGGTGACGATCACGGCGATTTCGATCAGGCGTTCCCGTTCGGGGTCCAGGCCGGTCATTTCGCAATCGAGCCAGATTAGGTTCTGGTCGGACTTGGGCAGCGGCGCGGGGGCCGGTGTTGGGTCAGCGTCAAGCATGGCCGGATTGTCGCCCATGCCATGCGCGGCGGCCAGGGGCCTACAAGTTGGATCGGGCGCTGCTGGGCAAGCGTAAATACGGCGGCGCGCCGGGCAGCTTGATGTGGCCCGCGCCGCGTGTTACCTGTCTGCCCGCTGAACCGGGTGCGCGGCCAGCCATGCGCTTTCTGCCTCGTCGAAAAGGCGCGAGCGCGTCAGAAAGCGCAGGCCCGTGGAGCGTTCGAGCGAGAACATGCCGCCGTTGCCCGGCACCGCGTCGATGATGAGCTGGGTGTGCCGCCAGTATTGGTATTGCGCCCCGGCCATGTAGAACGGCATCCCGCCGATGGCGCCCAGCCGCACGTCGGCCCCGCCGGCCATGAACTCACCGGCGGGAAAGCACATGGGCGCGCTGCCGTCGCAACAGCCACCGGACTGGTGAAACAGCAACGGGCCATGCTCGCGCGCCAGTTGCTCGATCAGCGCGAGCGCGGCGGGCGTGGCGATAACGCGCTCGACCATGTGCGGTGCCTGCGGCGCGGATATGAGTTAGAAGGGTTAGAAGAACCCAAGCGGCTGGTCGCTGTAGCTGACCAGCAGGTTCTTGGTTTGCTGGTAGTGGTCGAGCATCATCCTGTGGTTTTCGCGCCCGATGCCCGACTGCTTGTAGCCGCCGAACGCCGCGTGCGCCGGGTACAAGTGGTAGCAATTGGTCCACACGCGCCCGGCCTGTATGGCGCGGCCAAAGCGGTAGGCGCGCGCGCCGTTGCGCGTCCACACGCCCGCGCCCAGGCCGTAGAGCGTGTCGTTGGCAATTTCCAGCGCTTCTTGTTCGGTCTTGAATGTGGTCACCGCCAGCACCGGCCCAAAGATTTCTTCCTGAAAGATGCGCATCTTGTTGTGGCCACGCAAGATCGTGGGCTTGACGTAATAGCCGCCGGCCAGTTCGCCGCCCAGCCGGTTGCGCTGGCCGCCGATCAGACATTGCGCGCCTTCCTGCTGGCCCAGGTCGATGTACGACAGGATTTTTTCAAGTTGCTCCTGCGACGCCTGCGCGCCGATCATCGTCTTGGGGTCGAGCGGATGGCCTTGCACAATGGCCGCCACGCGCTTGAGGGCGCGTTCCATGAAGCGGTCGTAGATTTTCTCGTCGATCAGCGCGCGCGACGGGCAGGTGCATACCTCGCCCTGGTTGAGCGCGAACATCGCCAGACCTTCGAGCGCCTTGTCCAGAAAACGGTCGTCTTGGTCGAGCACGTCGGCGAAGAAGATGTTGGGGCTTTTGCCGCCCAGCTCCAGCGTCACGGGAATGATGTTCTGGCTGGCGTATTGCATGATGAGGCGGCCCGTGGTGGTTTCGCCGGTAAAGGCAACCTTGGCGATGCGGGGGTTGGAAGCCAGCGGCTTGCCCGCTTCCAGGCCAAAGCCATTGACAACGTTGACCACGCCCGCAGGCAACAGGTCCTGGATCAATTCCATGAACACCAGCAGCGAGGCGGGCGTCTGCTCGGCGGGCTTGATGACCACGCAGTTGCCCGCCGCCAGCGCGGGCGCGAGCTTCCAGGCGGCCATCAGGATCGGAAAGTTCCAGGGAATGATCTGGCCGACCACGCCCAGCGGTTCGTGAAAGTGATAGGCGACGGTATCGTGGTCGATTTCCGAAATGCCGCCTTCCTGCGCGCGGATGCAGCCCGCAAAGTAACGGAAATGGTCGATGGCCAGCGGCATGTCGGCGGCCAGCGTTTCGCGCAGCGGCTTGCCGTTGTCGATGGTTTCGGCCACCGCCAGTTTTTGCAGATGGGCTTCTAGCCGGTCGGCGATGCGATTGAGCGCGTTGGCGCGCTCGGCGGGCGCGGTCTTGCCCCACGCATCCTTGGCCTTGTGGGCCGCATCCAGCGCCCGCTCAATGTCCGCTTCGCGCGAGCGCGGCACCGACGTGAACGGCTGGCCGGTGATGGGCGAGATGTCGTCGAAATACTCGCCGCCGGCTGGCGCAACCCACGTCCCGCCGATGAAGTTCTGATACTGCTTACGATACGGAAATTCGATGTTCAAAAATTGCAGTTGCGCGTGATCCATGTGTGTGCTCCTGTCTGTTTAGAAAAATACGCGGGTGTCGCGGAAGGCGCTTCCGGCTGCGTTGTCCGCGGTGGGTTACGGTACCGTGGAAATGACTGTAACTTTTGCTCCGGCCTATCCGTATTCGGACTTATGCCTAAAAAATTGCTGCACTGCGGCAACAAGAATTGGCAAACGGGC
>JAIRQU010000215.1 GCA_031256305.1 Burkholderiaceae bacterium | reverse complement strand
GCATTCGCGCATCCGCTGGTATTTGGCGTGGCGCTGCTGGCCGTGCTGATCCTCAGCGTGTGGCTGACCTGGCACAGTTGGCGCTTTTTGTCCGGGCTGGTGCGCAAAGTGATTCGGGTGTTTGCCGGACGCTCGCCAACAGCCGCGCCAGCCTTCGCCCCGGCACTCGCGCCGCAAGCGCTCGCCCTTGTTGAACCGGAATCGGGGGCTTAGGAGACACTACGCCGCGCGCGTCCAAGAAAACCCGCGTTGCCGTGACCCGCCGCGCGCCGCGCAACGCGCCCCGGCCTGCGGATTGGTCACTGGGGTTTGTGGTTTATTCCCCGGATATTGGCTCAAGCCTTGCGCCGCGCGGGCAACATGCGCAACAGGGTGTTGTCGCGCATCCAGTAATGGTGAAACAGCGCTGCCGCCGCGTGCAGACCAATGATCCAGTAGCCAATGTTGGCCACGGTTTCATGCACGTTCTTGATCTGTTTGCCCAGTTCCTTGTTCGGGCCGATCAGCGCAGGCAGATCGAATCCGAAGAAGGGAACCGGTTTGCCCGATGCGCTGAACATCAGCCAGCCGGCCAGCGGCAGCCCCAGCATCAGCGCGTACATCAGCACCTTGACCAGACTTGCCAGCCATTCCTGCCAGGCCGGCGGCGGCGGCTGGATGCGCGGGCGGGGCATGGCGCAGCGCGCTGCCAGCCGCACGATGGCCAGCCAGAATACCAACATGCCCAGCATGAAGTGCCATTGCTTCATGCCGTTGTATCCGCCAGAGCCTTTGGGAAAGATGCCGCGCAGTTCCATGCACGCATACACCGCCGCAATGAGCAGCAGCATCAGCCAGTGGATGCCGATCTCCCAGGAGCCATAGCGTTCAGTGGTGTTGCGCCAAGTCATCGTCTGCCCTTTCCTTGTTCATGAACTCAAAGCGCCGAACCGCTCGCGCCAAGCCTTAAAGCACCAATTATAAATACAAACATGAATCTAATGCCAACATTACACAGCATCAGCTTAAGAGCAAAATTTTTGAAACCATCGTGTCCGGTAACGGGTACCTGAACAGGCCAAGGGGTCAACTCGGTATGGGAATGTCCCTCTCGTTTGGTTTCAAGTTGACCATCGGACATCGGGTCAACCGTATTCAGGCATCATGATGGGGCAGTCGTGTGGCAAGCCGGGCAGTGCAAACCCGTATATATCTCTTCTCAAAATTGACGGGTTCATGAAGGCGTTTCGGGTCTGAGCAAGGCGCGCGCCGGAATGATTTGCCCGGCGAAGCTCTGCAGGGAGCGGCGTTGCCCAGGAAGCCATCCGCAAGACGCTGGCCGGGGCCGCCGGTCTGCGCCGCTCCAAGTTTCCCCCTTTTACCGGTAATACTGGGTTGGTACAAACGGCATGGGTGCAACGCGCAGCGGCACGGCGCGGCCGCGCACCTGGGCGAAAACTTGCGTGCCTGCGGCGGCGTGCGCGGCGGCGACATAGCCCATGGCGATGGGCTGGCCCAGCGTGGGGCTGGGCAGACCGCTGGTGACGTGGCCGATGGCCTGGCTCGCCGCGTCGGCCAGCGGCGCGGGTTCGCGCACCGGGGTGTTGTCCTGCGCTATTAGGCCGACGCGCAGGCGCGCTGGTTTTTCGTCGCCGGCCAGTTGCGCCAGTACCTTGTTCGCGCCAGGAAAGCCGCCGGCGCGCTCGCCGCCGCGCCGGCGCACTTTTTGGATCGCCCAGGTCAGGCCCGCTTCCACCGGCGTGGTGGCGGCATCGATGTCGTTGCCATACAGGCACAGGCCCGCTTCCAGCCGCAGCGAGTTGCGCGCGCCCAGGCCGATGGGCTGGACTTCGGGCTGCGCCAGCAGCGCGCGGGCAAAGGCTTCGGCTTGCGCTGCGGGCAGCGAAATCTCGAATCCGTCCTCGCCGGTGTAACCGCTGCGGGTAACGTACAACGGCGCGCCCTGCCAGGCGAAATCGCCACCGGTCATAAAGACCAGCCGCTCCACGCCGGGCGTCAGGCGCGAAAGGGCCTGGACTGCCTGCGGGCCTTGCAGCGCCAGCAATGCCTGATCGGGCAGCGGCGTGATGGTGCAGCGCGCGCCGATGCTTTGTTGGATATGCGCCAGATCGGCGGCCTTGCACGCGCCGTTGACGACCAGAAAAAAGTGGTCGCCCCGGTTGACCATCATCAGGTCGTCACGGATGCCGCCCGCGTCACCCAGCAGCAGGCCATAGCGCTGGCGCTGCGGGGCCAGGCCCAGGACATCGACGGGCATCAGGCTTTCCAGCGCGCGCGCCGCGTCAGCCAGATGGGGCGCGGAAATTCGGACTTGCCCCATGTGCGAAACGTCGAACAACCCGGCGGCGGCGCGCACATGGCGGTGCTCGGCAATCAGGCCAGCAGGGTATTGCACCGGCATGGCATAACCGGCAAAAGGCACCAGGCGCGCGCCCAGTTCTTGATGCAGGGCGTATAGCGGGGTATGGGCAAGCGTATCAATGTCAGTCATAAATGGGGTTTGTGTATCGGTATCACATACCGGAATAATTCGGCCCGCCGCCGCCTTCGGGCGTGACCCAGACGATATTTTGCGTCGGGTCCTTGATGTCGCAGGTCTTGCAATGCACGCAGTTGGCCGCGTTGATCTGCAAGCGTTGGGCCGCGCCCCCTTGGGCTTGGTCGAGCACGAATTCATACACGTTCGCCGGGCAATAGCGTTGTTCGGGACCGGCATATTCGGGCAGGTTGATGCGCACTGGCACGCCCGGATCCTTGAGCAGAAGGTGTGACGGCTGGTTTTCGGCGTGGCTGGTGTTGCTGACGAACACGCTGTCCAGCCGGTCGAAGGTCAGCTTGCCGTCGGGCTTGGGGTAGTCGATAGGCTGGCGCTGCGCGGCCTTTTCAAGCTGGCTGTAATCGGGCGCGTCGCGGTGGATGGTCCAGGGGATATGGCCCGCCAGCAGCTTTTGCTCG
>JAIRQU010000107.1 GCA_031256305.1 Burkholderiaceae bacterium | reverse complement strand
AGCCAGTTGCTCACGCTGTTGACGACGCCGGTGGTCTATGTGCTGCTGGACAAATTGCGCCGCCGCAAGGCCGACGAAGCGCACTTGGCGCGCCATTCCGCCGTGGTTTGAGGATCCCTCTCATGATGACGCTCGACAAAATTGCTCCCCTGACTGCCGCCGCGTTGACGGCATTGGCGCTGGCTGGTTGCGGGTCGTTGGCTCCCGGCGGCGCAAATCCGCCTGCGCCCGGCGCGCCTGTTAGCCCAGCCTGGAAAGGCGCCGCCAGCAATGTGGATTGGATCAGCGCCAACGCGCGTCGGCAGTGGCAGACCGGCCAGTGGTGGCGGCTGTTCGGCGACGCGCAACTCGATGAACTCATGCCGCGCGTGGAGGTAGGCAATCAAAATCTGGCGCAAGCCGTGGCCAACGTGGCGCAGGCGCGCGCGCTTTTGGAGCAGGCGCAGGCCGCGCGCTGGCCGACGCTGGGATTGAATCTGTCGGCAAGCCGCAGCGGCAAGCCTGCCAGCGGCACGTCGGGCTTGAATGCTTCGGGCAGTTGGTCGCCTGATCTGTGGGGCAACTTGGCCGACGCGGTGCGTCAACAAGAGGCTAACGTGCAAATTAGCCAGGCCAACTTGGCCGAAGCGTTACTGTCCGCGCAGGGCAGTTTTGCACAAGGGTACTTTACGGTGCGCGAGGCCGACGCCGAATTGGCGTTGCTCGACGAAATCATCGCCGGGTACGAGCGCGCCGAAACCATCACGCAAAACAACTACGACGCGGGCATCTCGGCCCGCACCGACCTGCTGCAAGCGCAAAGCGCGTTGGCCAGCGCGCGCGCCAGCCGCGACCAGCTTGCCGCCAGCCGCGACACTGCGGAACACGCGCTGGCGCTGCTGTTGGGCGTGCCGCCGGCTCAGTTCAGTTTGCCGCGCGGGCAGTGGACGGCAACCGTGCCGCAAGTACCCGCGTCGCTGCCCGCGGACCTGTTGCTGCGCCGCCCCGACATCGCCAGCGCCGAACGCGCCGTGGCGGCGGCCAACGCCAATATCGGCATTGCGCGCGCGGCGTATTTCCCCAATATCGGGTTGACGGCCTCCGCGGGGGGCGCGGCGTCCAGTTTGTCCCGGCTTGCGTCCGCGCCCGTGCTGGCGTGGGCGCTGGGGTTGACGGCGGCGGAAGCCCTGTTCGATGGCGGTGCGCGCCAAGGCGCGGTCAAACAGGCGCAGGCCGAACGCGACGCGGACGTGGCTACGTACCGCCAAACCGTACTCACGGCGATGGGGCAGGTGGAGGATGACCTGACCAACCTTTCCGCGCTGGCTGAACAAATTGAACAAACGCGCATTGCCGCGCAAGCCGCGCAGGGCGTGGTCGAACGCATGATGAACAGCTATCAGGCGGGCATTTCGGCCTATACCGACGTGGTTACCGCGCAACAAACGGCATTGACCGATCGTCGCTCGGTTTTGCAATTGCAGTTGCAGCGCCAGCAAACCGCCGTTGGCCTGATCCAGGCGCTGGGCGGCGGCTGGATCGCGCCGTGGACCGGGGACAAGGACGGCGCTGACGGGGATGTCGCTGACAGCCCCGCCGTTACAGGCGGCGCTGACCCAGGCATGCCGTCACAAGGTCATTGACCGGGAATAACCTTGCCGCGCGTCATTGTGTTGGCTACCGGCGGCACCATTGCGGGCCGGGCCGATCCACGTTCCGCGCACGGCTACAACGCGGGTTGCACGAGCGGCGCGCAACTTGTCGCCAGCGTGCCGGGGCTGGATCGTCTGGCTGAACTGAGCGTTGAGCAAATCGCCAACGTTGCCTCACAGGACATGAGCGAAGCCATCTGGCTGGCGCTGGCTGTGCGTATCCGGCGCATCATCGAGTGCGGCCAGGCCGATGGCGTCGTCATCACCCACGGCACCGATACGCTGGAAGAAACCGCGTTTTTTCTGCACAACGTGTTGCCCGCAGGCACGCCCGTTGTACTGACCGGCGCGATGCGCCCCGGCGACGCGCCCGATGCCGATGGCCCGGCCAATCTGCGCGCGGCGGTGCAGGTCGCGGCCAGCCCGTTGTCCCGGCGCCGGGGCGTGCTGGTGGTTATGCACGGCGCTATCCACGATCCGCGTCAGGTCGTCAAAATTCATACCACGGCGGCGCCGGCGTTTGCCTCGCCCGGAGGCGGGCCGCTGGGCATTGTCAATCCGGCCGACGATCCAGCGGCAATACGCTACTTCGCGCCCGATCCTGCTGAATGTGCTGCACCGTTTGCCCTGTCCCCAATTATCGTTCCGCTGTCGCGCGTGGCCATCGTGTATGCGCACGCGGGGATGGACGCCGCCTGCATTAGCTACGCGGCACGGGACGGTGCGCGTGGCATCGTGCTGGCCGGGCTGGGCAACGGCAACGCGCCGCAAACCGTGCTGACCGCGTTAGTGCGCGCTGTGAGGCAAAGCGTGATCGTGGTACGCGCCACGCGTGTGCCCGCCGGGCGCGTGGACCGCAATGTCGAAGTTGACGACGATTCCAACGGCTTCGTCGCCGCAGGCGCGCTCACCCCGCAGAAAGCGCGGGTGCTGCTGCAACTCTTGATCGCCAACGGCATTACCGCGCCGGATGCGGTGCAACAGGCTTTCAACGCTGGTAGGGCGCCATGTGATTCCGGGTGATTTAGCGTTTTCAAAAACGACCCGGCGCCTACAAAAAAGGCGGGGGAATGCGCGGCACAAAAACAACCCGATGCTACACAAATTGCTTGACAGTCTGACCTAGCCACGCCACCATGTATGCGCTCCGTGCAAGCCATGGCAAGTTTATATTAGCGTAACTGACCGTATTTTATGATTGATTGCATGAATAAAATTATTTTTCCTCCTGTACAATCGAAACCACGGCTATTCCTGGGCGCTATCGGGCGCGTACAGATGCTGCAAGAGCAAAACCGTTACGAGGAGGCTCTGGCTGTTTGTTTGCAGGCAACGTGTACTCATCCCGATATTGCCGCCCTCTGGATTGAGGCAGTCATCAATTGCGCCATGCTGAAACGCTGGCAAGATGCCATTCGTTATGGAAAAACTGCGCTGACGTGTGGCGGCAATACCTTGAGATTATATGATGTTTTGGCGTATTCATATGGTCATCTTGGGTTATTGAACGAGGCTCGCCATTATGGCTTGCAGGCGCTTAACATTCGCGTTCAGCGGTTTAGTGGCGAACCTGTTATCCCGCTGCCGGAGCCAAAGCCGCTGCCGCCACCGCCCAGTGCACAGGCGTGCGAGCACAACATCATTGCGTTTTCATTATTCGGTAATGATTCCAAATACTGCGAGTCAGCGGTCTTGAATGTACAAGAACAGCCGGTTCTTTATCCGCATT
>JAIRQU010000086.1 GCA_031256305.1 Burkholderiaceae bacterium | reverse complement strand
CGTGTGCTCTTCCGATCTTGGCGGCTCTGGCCGCTGATCTGATGGAAGAAGTCGCGCGCCTGCGCGACCGGCTGGCCGAATAAAATTAAATGGATTAACGGCAGCCCCGCTTGATGGGGGCTGCTGTTGTCGTGCGCGGATGCACAAAAACAGAGGGCGGACGCTCAATTTTTACTGGACGAATAGTCCATCAATGATCTGGGCTTCTTCAGGGGGGTGCGGCTTTTCTATTTCTTCACTGAGGATAACCCGGTAGGTGGATTCGTTACTTAATCGCTGTGATACGTTAATGTACCGTGATTGTCCATGGACATCAGTCCATCTCACGTCTTCAGTCAGAAGCATGACGCGCGTCCCGGTGCTGTTAACTTTCCGAACCATGGGAACGAAGTCCTGATCTCCTGAAAACAAAACCAGCACATCAGCCCGCTTATGGACGGCCAGATCGTATGCTTCCAACGCCAGCCAAACGTCAATACCCTTTTCTTCTGGCGGGTTGGCGTTTTCATTCATGGGATAGTAATGCGATACGATACCTGCGTTCATTAGAAGCTGGTCAACAAAACGATCGGCCGTGAGCGAATCTCTTTCTATTGCCATATTTAGTGAAAAACGGCCGCGGAAAAAATGAGACTCAACGATCTGGCAAAAGTTGACATCGACCTGTTCCTGTTTGGCAATGCAATGACGAATAAATTCATGCACGCCAGTAAATGACAGATTCAACTTGCGACTGTGTATGTGTCTATAGTAAGAACTGACCATGGAGTAGAAAGTGCCATCGAAAAATACCGCGATACGGGCTATGGCGTTGGTAGTCATTATTTTCTAGAAAACCTATTACAAAGATAAAGACTAGGAATGATGTTCAAAACGCTTATTTGCGCGCCAACATATCAATCAAAACCAACAGGTTACAATTGGCACTTGGTTCCGCACAAGTGGGTTTTTAACACCATTCCTAGAGACGGATGCGCAGCAGCACAGATTAAAACCCGATGCCCAGACCCACGCCGCTGCGGCGGCCGCCCACGCCAATCGACAGCCCCACGGGCGGGCCGACGTAAACCGGCGCGGGCTGCATGACCGGGGCCGGATACACCGCTGGCGGATAAGCCGACGGCGCATATGCGGGCGGCGCATATGCGGGCGGCGGCGGGTACGCGGCGGCGGGCACGGGGTAAGGGTATGGATAGGGGGGATTATAGGCCGGCTGCGGCTGCGGGGCGATCAACTGATTGCCCGCCACCGGCTGTTGCGGCGGCACGGGCGTGGCGGGTACGGGCGGATAGCCCGGCACAGGATCTCCCGGCTGCGGCCCGGCGCTGGCGTAGGCCGGTTCGGCGTAGCTGCCATCGCCCACCGGCTCGGTTACGCGGATCCACTGGCCTGGGTCGGACGCCATCTGCGTGTGGTACTGATGGCCGCTCCATTCGTACTGCACGTCATAGCCGGTAACTTGGTTCTGGTATTGCACGCCGCAACCCGCGCCGGTAACGGCGCGGTTTTGCGCCTCAATGGTATTGCCCGCTATCGCACCGCCAATGGCGCCCAGAATCGCCCCGGCAATGCGGCCGCTGCCGTTGCCGATCTGGCTGCCCACGGCACCGCCGGCCAGCGCCCCGATTGCCGCGCCGCCACCCGTGGGCGCGGCCGCCGCCGGGTTGCACGCCTGCACCGGCACCGGCTGCATCTGCGGCGTGGCCGATACAACGCGCGCCACCACCGTCGAAGACGGCTGCGGCGGCATTTGCTGGGCCACCGGCTGCGCCTGTGCCAAGCCGCCCGCCAACAACGCCAGCGCGGCCAGATAAATCCGTGAAAAAGATGTCGTCATGGTATCGAACTCCTCTAGGGTCTAGTCCCCATTTAACGCATGGTGCGCATTCTGCGCTTACTTTGAATAAATGAGCGGGTTGGACTGGGTTTTCAAGTCCCAGTTCCCCGGAACAAGAGTTAAACAAGTCCGCACGCCATCCGCCCGGTCAGTGCGGCGGCCGTTCCAGCCGCGCGCTTTGCCAGTACGTTTCCCCCTGCGTTTGGCCCAGCGCGCGGGCCAATACGAACAGCAGGTCGGACAGACGGTTGAGGTAGCGCAGGAGCGCATCATTTGCGGATCCGGGCAGCGGCTCGCTCTGGTGCAGCGCCGCCAGCGCGCGCTCGGCGCGGCGGCACACGGCGCGGCACACGTGCGCCAGCGCGGCGGGGCGCGCGCCGCCCGGCAAAATGAATTCGGCCAGCGGGGGCAAACGCGCGTTGAACGCTTCCAATGCCTCGTCGATGCGCAGCACGGCGGTATCGGACAGAATGGCGCGGCCAGGCAGCGCCAGCGCCCCGCCCAAATCGAACAGGCGTTGCTGGATTTGCGCCAGCAGCGCGTCAATGTCGCCGGGCAGCGCTTCGGCGCGCAGCAGGCCGATAAAGCTGTTGAGTTCATCAACCTCGCCCAGCGCCTGAATGCGCGGGTGGTGCTTGGGCACGCGGCGGCCATCGGCCAAACCCGTGGAACCGTCGTCGCCGGTGCGCGTGGCGATGCGGGTCAGGCGCTGGCCCATGTCAGCCCCGCCCGGCGGCGCTGACCGCCGCGCGCAAGCCCAGCAGGTACGAATCGAGGCCAAAGCCGCAAATCTGCCCGCGCGCGATGGGCGCGATAAACGAATGCCGCCGGAAACGCTCGCGCGCGTGAATGTTGGACATATGCACTTCCACGATGGGGCAGGTCAGGATCGCCAGCGCGTCGGCAATCGCCAGACTGGTGTGCGTCCACGCCCCGGCGTTGATGAGCACGGCATCCGCCCGGTCGCAGTGCGCCTGGTGGATGCGCTCGCACAGCGCGCCCTCGTGGTTGGTTTGAAAGGTATGCAGCGCCACGCCCAGCTCGGCGGCCAGCCCGGCCAGCGCCGCGTCGATGTCGGCCAGCGTCGCGCTGCCGTAATGCGCCGGATCGCGCTGGCCGAACATATCGAGGTTGACACCGTGCAGAACCAAAATGTTTTTCATGATCGGCCAAGGATAAGGTCAAATCAGCGGCCTGGAAAGCCGCGCGATCACCGGCGCGGTGCTTGGCCGCGCGCCGCGCCACCAGGCAAAGGCTTCGGCGGCCTGCTCGACCAACATGCCGATGCCATCGGCCAGCCGCTGCGCGCCCGCGCCGCGCGCCTGGCGCAGAAACGGCGTCAGCCCCTTGCCGTACACCATGTCGTAGGCCAGCCGCGCGCCCGCCAATGCACCGCCGGGCAGCGCCGGGGCAGCGCCCGTCAGGCTGGCCGAAGTGGCGTTGATAACCACGTCGAACACCGCGCCGCATTCACCTTCCAGATCGCCGCCCGCCAGCCCCGCGCCCGCGATGGCGCAGCCGCTGCCCCTATGTTCACTCACCTGCGGGGCAAATTCGGCGGCAAGCTGCC
>JAIRQU010000273.1 GCA_031256305.1 Burkholderiaceae bacterium | reverse complement strand
AGCGGCTGGACAAGGCGCTGGCGCAACTGGCGCCGGAATTTTCGCGCAATTATCTGCAACAGTTGATCGCGCAAGGCTGCGCGCGGGTCAATGGCGCGGCGGCGGCGCGGGCGGCGCGCAGGCTGCGCGCGGGCGACCAATTGGCCATCGAACTGCGGCCCACGCCGATGAGCCAGGCGTTCGTGCCGCAAGCGATGGCGCTGGCCGTAGTGCATGAGGATGAGCACATTCTGGTCATTGACAAACCCGCCGGGCTGGTGGTACATCCCGCGCCGGGCCATTGGAGCGGCACGCTGCTCAACGGCCTGCTGGCGCGCGACGCGCGGGCCGCGCAATTGCCGCGCGCGGGCATCGTGCACCGGCTGGACAAGGACACCAGCGGCCTGATGGTGGTGGCGCGCACGCGCGCCGCGATGGACGCGCTGGTACGCCGCATCGCCGCGCGCGCCGTGCACCGGGAATATCTGGCGATTGCACACCGGCGCTGGAACGGCCTTCCGGCGCGCGAGGTGGATGCGCCCATCGGACGTGATCCGCGCCAGCGCCTGCGCATGGCAGTCATCGCGCCAAGCCGCGCACCCGCCAAACCGGCGCAGACACGCATCGAACTGCTGGCTAATGGTGCAATGGGCGCGGCGGGTATCGATGCTTGCCTGGTGCGCTGCGTGCTCGGCACCGGGCGCACGCATCAAATCCGGGTACACATGGCATACATCGGCCATCCGCTGGCCGGGGACACGCTCTACGGCGGCGCGCCGCAGGCCGGGCTGGCGCGCCAGGCGCTGCACGCGCGGCGGCTGGCGTTTGCGCACCCCATTACGGATGCGCCGCTGGCGTTCGAGTCCGTGCCTCCTGCCGACTTGCGCGCGGCCATTGCGGAACTGGGCTGGGCGCAGGCATAGTCCTCAATACAATGCCCGGATGAATACCCTGGACGCCCGGCGCATCCTTGAAACCGCCCTGATCTGCGCCCAGCAGCCCTTGCCCTTGCGCGATTTGCAAACGCTGTTCGACGGCGCACTGGGTGCCGACGCCCTCCGCACGCTGCTCCACGACTTGCAGGACGAATGGCGCCAGCGCGGTGTGGAACTGGTCCGCGTGGCCAGCGGCTGGCGCTTTCAGAGCCGCCCCGACATGCGCGAATACCTTGACCGCCTGCACCCGGAAAAGCCGCCCAAGTATTCGCGCGCGGCGCTGGAAACGCTGGCCATCATCGCCTACCGCCAGCCGGTCACGCGCGGAGACATGGAAGATATCCGCGGCGTAACCATCAACACGCAAATCATCAAGCAGCTCGAAGACCGGGGCTGGATCGAAGCCGTGGGCCACAAAGAAACCGTGGGCCGCCCCGCGCTGTACGCCACCACGCGGCAGTTTCTGGACGACCTGGGGCTGGCGGCGCTCGATCAATTGCCATTGCTGGAAGAACCGGGGGCCGAGACGCCTTCGATGTTCGAGGCGCTGGCGGAACGTCCAGAAGATGAAACCAGTGCGGCGGCGCAGATACCCGCGCCGAAGCCAGAAGAGGATTCCGCCAAGCAGCCCGCCGCCGGTGTGCAAGACATGCCGGATACGCCAGCGCCAACCGAAGAAACCGACCCCCATGAAGCCTGAACCCCAAACACCCCGGAACAAAGCCGTTACCGCCCCTGTCAGCGGCCAGCCCAAACTGCACAAGGCGCTGGCGCAGGCGGGGCTGGGGTCGCGGCTGGACATGGAGCGCGCCATTGAGGAAGGCCGCGTCACGGTGGACGGACAGCAGGCGCGCGTCGGCCAGCGTTTGCAGCCCGGCGGCAAAGTGCGGCTGGACGGCAAGCCAGTGCGCGCCACAGCCGCGCCGCCGCCGGTGCGCGCGCTGGCCTATCACAAGCCGGTGGGCGAGGTGGTCACGCATGACGACCCGCAGAACCGCCCGACCGTGTTCGCGCGGCTGCCGCCGCTGGCGCATGGCAAATGGCTGGCGGTTGGGCGGCTGGACCTCAATACCGAGGGGTTGCTGCTTATCACCAATTCCGGCGATCTGGCCAACCGGCTGATGCACCCCAGCTTCGGGCTGGAGCGGGAATACGCGGTGCGCGTGCTGGGCGCTTTGAGCGACGAGGAAAAGCAGCGCCTGCTCGCGGGCGTGGCCATCGACGGCGGCCCGCCCGCGCGCTTCAACACGATTGAGGATGAGAGCGGGCCGGGCGGCGGAAAAAACAGCAGCGACGAAGGCGGCGTCAACCGCTGGTACCGCGTCACCATTGCCGAAGGGCGCAACCGCGAAGTGCGCCGCATGATCGAAGCGGCGGGCCATGCCGTCAGCCGCCTGATCCGCATCCGCTACGGCCTGTTCGCGCTGCCCAAGGGCCTCAAGCGCGGGGCCTGGGTGGAACTGGACATGCCCGCCATCCGCGCATTGGGCCAGGCCGTGGATGCGCCGCCGGAGTTGTTCGATCGCCGCGCGCCGGCGGCCAACCCTGGCCAGCCCGCGCGCCGGGGGCGGGGCGACCGGAGCAAGAGCAGCGGCCCCCGGCCCGACATGAGCAGCCCCAAGCGCGCCAAACCCAGGCGCGCCGCGGATGGAAATGCCGCGCCGAGACAGGCGTTGGCGCGACCAAGCCACGCAGGCTACGCCAACCGCCCAAACGCCGGGCGCAAAAAAACAACCCGTTAGAATCCAGCAATCCGCCGTTTGCACGCATTTTGTGTCAAATTGTTATTTAGTGCATGACCGCTTGAAATGCCGCCCTTACGTCAACAGGCCGTTGGCATCTTTTCTGAAACGGCCACAAACCGTTATTTTTCGCGGCGCGGGGCGTTTGACCGGCAGAAATTCGTCAATCCGCAGCTTTGCTGCATTTTTTAACTTGTTCACCTAAAAAAGTTTCATTATGGCTATTGAACGCACCCTCTCCATCATCAAACCCGACGCCGTCGCCAAGAACGTGATCGGCCAGATTTACAGCCGCTTCGAGGCTGCCGGTCTGAAAATTGTGGCGGCCAAAATGGCGCACCTCTCGCGCCGCGAAGCCGAGCAGTTCTACGCCGTGCATAAGGAACGGCCTTTCTTCAAGGACCTGGTCGATTTCATGATTTCCGGCCCGGTTATGGTGCAGGCGCTTGAAGGCGATAACGCCATCGCCAAGAACCGCGAACTGATGGGTGCCACCGACCCCAAGAAAGCCGGCAAGGGTACGATCCGCGCCGACTTTGCCGACTCCATCGACGCCAACGCGGTACATGGTTCGGACGCGCCGGAAACCGCCGCGGTGGAGGTGGCGTTCTTCTTCCCCGGTCTGGCGATCCATTCGCGCTGATCGTTTCTGGAGGCGCACAATGATGGGGTTATGAC
>JAIRQU010000252.1 GCA_031256305.1 Burkholderiaceae bacterium | reverse complement strand
GTGGCCGGGCGGGAACGCGCGGCCACGCCCTGCCTGCTTACCGCACCGTGCGACGCGCCCCTGCTTCCGCGATCGCGTTGCGAGCGGCTGGCGCAGGCGCTGCAAGACGATCCGCAAGCTGATTTGGCCGTGGCCGAAGGGTCTGACGGGCCAGCAACGCAGCCGCAACTGCAACCCGCGTTCTGCCTGCTGCGGCGCGACGCGCAGGGGCGGCTGGCACGCGACTTGTCGGCCTGGTTAAGCGCGGGGCAGCATAGAGCCAGCGCCTGGATCGCGCGCCAGCGCCACGCCATCGCGCGCTTTGCCGCCCCCGCCGACGACCCGCGCGCATTCGCCAACGCCAACACGCTGGAGCAGTTGCGGCGGCTGGAAGGCGCGTAACCCGCTGGCTGCGCCATTGCGCCGCGCCTGTCCAGAAGGGCAGGTACGATCACTGCTTTGGCCCACGCCCCATCCTCTTCGCGCCCACCCCCATGACGCCCGCGATCCGCGCGCAACTCAACCGCCAGGCCGAACGGCTGGCGGAACTGGATTTTTTGCTCTCGCGGCCCGACATCATGGCCGACATGGGGCAGTTCCTCAAGCTCTCGCGCGAGCACACCGAGGTGGCGGCGCTGGCGCAGCCCTGGGCGCGCTATCAGCAGCGCGAACGCGACTTGGCCACGGCGCACGAATTGCTGGCCGACGCGGCGCTGGCGCCCGACATGACGGCGCTGGCGCGGGAAGAAGAAGCGACGGCGCGGCAGGAACTGGCCGAACTCGACGCCGGGTTGCAGCGCCTGCTGCTGCCGCGCGACCCGGACGATGTGCGCAACGTGTTTCTGGAAATCCGCGCCGGCACGGGCGGAGACGAGTCGGCGCTGTTCGCGGGCGACCTGGCGCGCATGTACACGCGCCACGCGGTCACGCAGGGTTGGCGCTGCGAGGTAATTAGCGAATCGCCCGCCGAACTGGGCGGCTATAAGGAGATCGTGCTGCGCATCGCGGGCGCTGGCGATGCGGGCGTGTATGGGCGGCTGCGCTTCGAGTCGGGCGGACACCGCGTGCAGCGCGTGCCTGTCACGGAAACGCAAGGCCGCATCCACACCAGCGCGGCGACGGTAGCGGTGATGCCCGAACCCGACGAAGCGCAGGCCATTACGCTGAACCCGGCGGATTTGCGCATCGACACCTTTCGCGCCAGCGGCGCGGGCGGGCAGCACATCAACAAGACCGATTCGGCGGTGCGCGTGGTGCACCTGCCCACCGGCCTGGTGGCCGAATGCCAGGACGGGCGCAGCCAGCACGCCAACAAGGCCCAGGCGCTGCGGGTGCTGCAAGCGCGCTTGCAGGAAAAAGCGCGCGCCGAACGCGCCGCCCAGGAAGCGGCCACGCGCAAGGGGCTGATCGGTTCGGGCGACCGGAGCGACCGCATCCGCACCTACAACTTTCCGCAAGGGCGCGTGACCGACCACCGCATCAACCTCACGCTCTACAAGCTGGCGCAGGTGCTTGAAGGCGATCTGGGCGACATCCTGAGCGCGCTGCGCACCGCGCGCGAGGCGCAATTGATGGCAGAGCTGGAAGCGGTTTGAGCGGGCCGCATTTGCGCTTCGGCGTCTGGTTTGCCTTGCCCGCCTGGCGCGCGGGGCACTACACTGGGGGCCGGTTTTATCAAGTAGAAAACAGGGAAACGCAGCCATGCATCAGAGTTCGATGCGCGCAATGGGTGAATTTGTCTCGACGCACCTGGCTGCGTATGCGGGCAGGCCCTTGCGCATTCTCGACATTGGTTCGATGAACGTCAACGGCACCTACCGCGAGTTGATGAACGACCCGAACTGGCGCTATACCGGGGTGGACATGGCCAGCGGCCCCGGCGTTGACGTGGTGCTGCCCTCGCCCTACGACTGGAGTCCGCTGCCATCGGCCAGCTACGACGTGGTGATCTCCGGGCAGGCTTTCGAGCATATCGAGTACCCCTGGGTAACCATTCTGGAAGTCAACCGGGTGCTCAAGCCCGGCGGCATTGTGTGTCTGATCGCGCCGTCCGGGGGCTATGAGCACCGCTTTCCCGTCGATTGCTGGCGCTTCTACCCCGATGGCATGATGGCCCTGGCCCGCTGGGGCGACCTGGACGTGGTCTCGTGCCTCACCAACTGGTCGCCACAGGGCACCTACGACGACGATTCGGCGGCCTGGAAAGACACCGTGCTGGTGGCCCGCAAGCGCGGCGAAAGCGGCCCGCGCACGGTAAAAACCGATTTGAAAAAGGCGCTTTTGCGCCGGGTCAACGCCTTCCAGGCGACCCGGCGGCAATCGGCTGTCGAGGCACAAGACTGACACGCCCGCCGTTTGCGCGTCGCCCCAAACGGGCCAGAAAGCGCCGCCGCTTTCCGCCCGAAAATGCGCATGCGGCTGGATGGCAGACACTACCGCCCCATGTTTTGCCCCATGTTGTTCAGACCCGAACCCCGCTTGCCCGGTCACGTGACCGATACTGGCGCAGGCCGCGCCGCAACCGGCGTGCTGCTGTGTAACCTGGGCACGCCTGACGCGCCCACGGCGCGCGCGGCGCGGCGCTATCTGGCCGAGTTCCTGTCCGACCCGCGCGTGGTGGAATGGCCGCGCGGGCTGTGGTGGCCGATCTTGCATGGCGTCATCCTGCGGCGCAGACCGGCGCAATCGGCGGCGCGCTACCGCGCCATCTGGCTGCCCGAAGGCTCGCCGCTGCTGGTCTGGAGCGGGCGGCAGGCAGCGCTGCTGCGCGAGCGCTTGAACGCGCGCGGTCACGCGGGACAACCCGCGATACACGTGCGCGCGGCAATGCGCTACGGCGCGCCGTCGATTGCCAGCGGTCTGGACGCGCTGAAGGCACAGGGCTGTACGCGCATCCTGATCGTGCCGCTGTACCCGCAATACGCGGGCAGCACTACGGGCAGCGTAATGGACGCCGTGGCGCAATGGCTGCGCCGCGCGCGCCGGGTGCCGGAACTGCGCTGCATCAGCGATTTTCACGACGACGCGGGGTACATCGACGCGCTGGCCCGGCAGGTACGGCGCGCCTGGCAGGACGGCGGCCCGCCGGACAAGCTGGCGCTGAGTTTTCACGGCCTGCCCGAACGCATGAGCCAGCAGGGCGACCCGTATGCAGCGCAGTGTCACGCCAGCGCGCGCGCGCTGGCCGCCAGTCTGGGGCTGGCCGATGACAGGTGGATCGTCACCTTTCAATCACGCTTTGGCCGCGCGCGCTGGCTGCAACCGGCCACCCAAACGGCGCTGGAACAACTGGGCCGCCAGGGTACGCGCCGCGTGGACGTGCTGTGTCCGGGCTTTGTGGCCGACTGCCTGGAAACGCTGGAAGAAATCGCGCGGGAAAACCGCGCCGCGTTTCTGCGCGCGGGCGGTGGCGCGTTCCGCTACATCCCGTGCCTGAACGACGATCCGGCCTGGATCGCCGCGCTGGCCGCGCTGGTTCGGCGGCATTTACAGGGTTGGCCGGCTGGCGGCGTAACCCACAACCCGGAGAGCGCCGATGGCTCAAGCGCCTGAACGCGAACGCATCGACAAATGGCTGTGGGCCGCGCGCTTTTTCAAGACGCGGGCGCTGGCCGTGGAG
>JAIRQU010000131.1 GCA_031256305.1 Burkholderiaceae bacterium | reverse complement strand
GAGCTGTCCCAGCTTCAATGAATTGGCCCGCGATGGCCGGGACGTTGAACGCTGGAACCGGCTGCACCCGGCCGATGCGCAGCGCGCGCCTTTTGTGACGCGGCAACTGGCCGATCATCCCGGACCGGTCATCGCCTCCACCGACTATGTGAAGGGATTTGTCGATCAAATCCGCGCTTTTATTCCCAAGGGGCGCGGCTACACGGCGCTGGGCACCGACGGCTTTGGCCGTAGCGACTTCCGCAGCCTGCTGCGCGCGCATTTCGAGATTGACCGCTATCACATCGTGGTGGCCGCGCTCAAGGCACTGGCCGACGAAGGCGCGCTGCCTGCGGCCAAGGCACAGGAAGCCATCGCCAAATACGGCCTGGACGCGGCCAAGATCAACCCGCTGCTGGCGTAAAGGAGACAGACATGAGCACGGTGGATGTCAAGGTGCCGGACATCGGCGACTTCAAGGACGTGGGCGTCATCGAAATCCTGGTCAAGCCCGGCGACGCAATCAAGGCCGAGCAATCGCTGATTACGGTCGAATCGGACAAGGCGTCGATGGAAATTCCGTCGAGCGCGGCGGGCGTGGTCAAGGAACTCAAAGTCCAGCTCGGCGACAAGGTCAGCCAAGGCGCGGTGATTTTGTCGCTGGAGATGGCGGCCGAAGCGGATGCCGGCGCTGCGCCAGCGCAACGTTCCGCGTCCGCTGATGGCGGGCAGGCCGCGCCGGTGGCGCCAATCCCCATTTCGGCTGCGGCGCAGTTGCCATCGCCTCAGCCGTCCAGCCAGCCGCGTCTGGTGGAAGTGCGCGTGCCCGACATCGGCGATTTTCACGACGTGGGGGTGATCGAGGTGTTCGTCCAACCGGGCGACACGGTCAAGCTGGAACAATCCCTCATCACGGTGGAAAGTGACAAGGCGTCGATGGAAATCCCCTCGGACGCGGCAGGTGTCATCCAGGAATTGAAAGTCAAGCTCGGCGACAAGGTCAACCAGGGCGATTTGCTGGTTATTGTGCAAAGCGCTGGCGCCGCGCTGGCTTCTGCCGTCTCTGCACCAGCTACTGTGCCAGCGGAAGCGGGCGGCAGCGAAAAGAGCGCCGCGCCGGTTCAGCCGCCGGCCCAGCCCGTACCGGCCGCCGCGCAAGCAGTGCTTCAAGTCGCGTCGCTGCATCAGCCCGGCGCGGCGCCGGCTGGTTTGCCCTATGCCTCGCCATCGGTGCGCAAGTTCGCGCGCGAATTGGGCGTGCCGCTGGCTGAGGTCAAGGGCAGCGCCGCCAAGGGCCGCATCACGCAAGCCGATGTGCAAGCCTTTACCCGCGCCGTGATGGCCGGCCTGCAGCAAACGCAGGCGCAGGTTCAACAGGGGGCGGGCGGCGCGTTGCCGGGCCTGCTGCAGTGGCCACAGATTGACTTTGCCAAGTTCGGCCCCATCGCGCCGCAGCCGTTGTCGCGCATCCAGAAAATTTCCGGTGCCAACCTGCACCGCAACTGGGTGATGATTCCGCATGTCACCAACAACGACGAGGCCGACATTACCGATCTGGAAACCCTGCGCGCGCGGCTGAACAAGGAAAACGAAAAGAGCGGCATCAAGGTCACGATGCTGGCTTTCGTCATCAAAGCGGTGGTGGCGGCGCTTAAAAAATTTCCCGAATTCAACGCTTCGCTGGATGGCGACAAGCTGGTGCTCAAGCGCTATTACCACATCGGTTTTGCCGCCGATACCCCCAATGGTCTGATGGTGCCGGTGCTCAAGGATGCCGACCGCAAGGGCGTGCTGCAAATCGCGCAGGAAAGCGCGGAACTGGCCAAAAAGGCGCGCGAGGGCAAGCTGGCCGTGGCGGACATGCAGGGCGGATGCTTTTCGATCTCGTCGCTCGGCGGCATCGGCGGCACGCATTTCACGCCCATCATCAACGCGCCGGAAGTAGCGATTCTGGGCCTGTCGCGCGCCTGCCTCAAGCCGGTGTGGGACGGTAAGGCATTCGCGCCGCGCCTGACGCTGCCGCTGTCGCTGTCGTATGACCACCGCGTGATCGACGGCGCTGCTGCGGCGCGTTTCAATGCGTATCTGACGGCGCTGCTGGCTGATTTGCGCCGTATCGTGCTGTAAGGGGACATGCCATGAGTCAAAACGATCTGACCTTCGATGTGCTGGTGCTCGGCGGCGGGCCGGGCGGCTACAGCGCCGCTTTCCGCGCCGCCGACCTGGGCCTGTCTGTGGCCTTGGTGGAACGCTACGCCACGCTGGGCGGCGTCTGCCTGAACGTCGGCTGCATTCCGTCCAAAGCCTTGCTGCACGTGGCGAGCGTCATTGACCAGGCGCGCCATCTGGCGGCTCTGGGCGTCGATTTCGGCGCGCCCCAAATCGACCGGGACAAACTGCGCGCGCACAAGGACAAGGTAGTGGCCAAGCTCACCGGCGGTCTGGCGGCGATGGCCAAGATGCGCAAAGTCACGTTGCTGCGCGGGATGGGAACTTTCGTCGGCCTCAACCAGATTCAGGTCGAGGAAACGGCCGGGCCGGGCCAGGGCAAGAACGGCGGCATCAAAACCGTGCAATTTGCGCGCGCCATCATCGCCGCGGGCAGCCAGCCGGTGCATCTGCCGTTTTTGCCACAAGACCCGCGCATCGTCGATTCCACTGGCGCGCTGGCGCTAGCCCATGCGCCGGAGCGTATGTTGATCCTGGGCGGGGGCATCATCGGACTGGAAATGGGCACGGTCTATTCCACGCTGGGCGCGCGGCTGGATGTGGTGGAAATGCTCGATGGTCTGATGCCCGGCGCTGACCGCGACCTGGTGCGCGTCTGGCAAAAAATCAATGCCCCGCGCTTTGACCGCATCATGCTCAAGACCAAGACCGTGGCCGCGCGCGCCACGGATGCGGGCATTGAAGTGAGCTTTGAAGGCGAGGGCGCGCCGCCGCCGCGTACCTACGACCTGGTGCTGCAAGCCGTGGGCCGCAGCCCCAACGGCCAGCGCATCGGCGCGCAGGCGGCGGGCGTGGCGGTGGACGCGCGCGGCTTCATCGCGGTCGATGCGCAGATGCGCACCAATGTGCCGCATATTTTTGCCATCGGCGACATTGTGGGCCAGCCCATGCTGGCGCACAAGGCGGTGCATGAAGGACATGTGGCCGCCGAGGTCATCGCGGGCGAATTGAAGGATGACGAAAAACTGGCCCGCGCCGCGTTTGACGCGCGCGTGATCCCCAGCGTGGCCTATACCGACCCGGAAGTGGCCTGGGCCGGCCTGACCGAAGAGCAGGCCAAGGCACAGAGCATCGCGGTCAAAAAAGGGCTGTTTCCGTGGGCTGCATCGGGCCGTGCCATTGCCAACGGGCGCGACGAGGGCTTTACCAAGCTGCTGTTCGAGCAGTCCACGGGCCGCATCGTCGGCGGCGGCATCGTTGGCACCCACGCAGGCGACCTGATCGGCGAGGTGGCGCTGGCCATCGAAATGGGCGCGGACGCCATCGACATCGGTGGCACCATCCACCCGCACCCCACGCTGGGCGAAAGCATCGGCCTGGCCGCCGAGGCCGCGCACGGCAGTTGCACCGACTTGCCGCCCGCGCGGCGGTAGGACGTCGCTGAAAAGCGCTGGAATTTGGCGTTAGGCGCGGCTATCTTCCATCCGCACCCGGCTGCCTTGCGTCACGGCGCTGACCACGGTCAGCACGATGGCGTTGAGGATGAGGGCCAGAAAGCCGATATTCATGTCCTTGAGCGCATCGGGCAGAAACGGGAATAACTGCCCGACGCTGGCTTTGGTGATCGTCGTCCACGCCACCACCGCCACGCCGACCACGATGCCGCTCATCGCACCCCACTTGGTTGCGCGGTTATTGCGCCACAGGCTGCACACCAGCGCCGGAAACAGTTGCGTGACGAAGCTGTAGCCCATCAACAGCAACGCCACGATGGTGTCGCCGCCGCGCAGCGTGAAGAACACCGCCACCAGCGCCACCACCGGAGTTAGCCAGCGCGCCAGATTGGCGACCTTTTCATCCGGCGCATTGCGATTGAACGCGCCGCGATACAGGTCGTTGGCCAGCAGCGTCGAAGCCGTGGTCAGAATCATTGAGCCGGGCACCAGCGCCGTGAGCACGCCCGCCGCGCCGATCACTCCAATGACCCACGGGCTGAAAGTTTGCTGCGACAACTTGAACAGCGCCATGTCAATGTCCGCGCCCTTGAGGCCGGGCACCTTGAGCACCGCCGCGAAGCCGACGAACAGCACGAACAGCAGGATCAACTGATACAGCGGCTGCACCATCGCGTTGCGGCGAAAGACCCGGTCGTTCTTGGCGGTGAGGGCTGAGGCAAAGATGTGCGGCCACATGAAAAAGCCCAGCCCCGTGAGCAGCACGGTCGATTGGAACCACACCAGCCCCTGGCCCTTGGCCGCAAAGGTGAGAAAGCCCGGCCGGGCCGCATCGATGGTGCGGAACATCGCGCCCAGGCCGCCGTAATAGTGGATCGGCAAGTAAATGCCCAGAAAAAGCACCACGCACAGCACCAGTGCGTCCTTGAGCGCCGAATTCCACGCGCAGCCCCGCACGCCAGAGGCGATGACATAGGCCGTGACCACGACCGCGCCGATCCACACCGCCGCCGTCGATGGAATGGCGCCCTGCGAGGCCGCCGACACGATGATGCCCAGCCCCTTGAGTTGCAGCACCAGATACGGCACCAGCGCCACCACGCCCACCAGCGCCACCACCGCGCCCAGCGCGGGGCTTTGGTACTTGTGCGAGAAAAAATGCGACTGCGAGACCAGCCGGTTGGCCTTGGCGGCGCGCCAGATCGGCGGCAGCAGCCAATAGGAAAGGATGAACGCGACCGTCGTGTACGCCAGAATGTAATAAGCTGGCGCGCCTTTGCCGTAGGCCCAGCCGCTGCCGCCCAGAAACGTGAAGGTGGTATAGACCTCGCCGGCCATCAGCAGAAACACGAAGATCGTGCCGAAGCTGCGTCCGCCGACCGCCCACTGCTCCAGGTTCATGTCATGGCCGCGGCGCGCCTGCATACCCAGCCACAGCGCCAACAAGGTGACCAGTGTGATGATGATGAAGGTACTGGTCATGACTGCGCTCCGCGAGTGGCTTGGTCCGGCGTCTTGCCGGAGTGGCGGTTGGACGGATCCAGCCAGTAAATGATGGCCATGATGACCGAGGTCAACACGACCCACAACACGATCCAGGCCAGCGCGAAAGGCATACCCAACACAATCGGTTCGACCCGGTTGACAAATACAATGCCCAGCAAGATGCCGATAAAGGGCAGGGCGGCGAGCAAGCGGTACATGAAAACTCTCCCTGGAAAAACCGTGCCTATTCTAGATTCAGTCTGTCGAAAAATTAAGGCGAATCCCGCTCTCATTCGCGCCACACCGTCATATACGGCGCATCGCACAGGGCGATTGCCCCTGCTCCAGGGCAAGATTACCGAGTTAAAAACACAAACAAAGCCAAACTGGACTAAACTTATATCAATGAAACTGATAGATTCTTTGCGCGCCTATGCCGGTGAGATGCAGGCCATCCGGCACGATCTTCATGCGCATCCTGAACTGTGCTTCAAGGAAGAACGCACCGCCGATCTGGTGGCGGCCAAGCTGACCGAATGGGGCATTCCCGTGCATCGCGGTTTGGGCGGCACCGGCGTGGTGGGCATTGTCAAGAACGGTAACAGCGCCCGCGCCGTAGGCTTGCGCGCGGACATGGACGCGCTGCCAATAGCTGAACTCAATACCTTCACACACGCCAGCCAGAACCCCGGCAAGATGCACGCCTGCGGCCATGACGGGCACACCGCCATGCTGCTGGCGGCGGCGCGGTATCTGGCGCGCGAGCGCAACTTCGATGGCACGGCATATCTGATCTTTCAACCCGCCGAAGAAGGCGGCGGCGGCGCGCGCAAGATGATTGAAGACGGGCTGTTCAAACAGTTCCCGATGGATGCGGTTTTTGCCATGCACAACTGGCCTGGCTTGAAAGCCGGGCAATACGCCGTTGGTCCGGGGCCGGTCATGGCCTCGACCAGCGATTTCGATATCGTCATCAGCGGCAGGGGCGGCCATGCGGCGCTGCCGCACACCACGGCCGACCCGGTACTGGCCGGCTGCGCGCTGGTGCAGGCGTTTCAAGGCAT
>JAIRQU010000197.1 GCA_031256305.1 Burkholderiaceae bacterium | reverse complement strand
GAGCCTCAAGGGCCTGAAGCTCGTGATTGATGCCGCCCACGGCGCGGCCTACCAGATCGCGCCCATGGTGTTCCACGAATTGGGCGCGGACGCAAGCGCCATCGGGGCCGCGCCCGACGGTCTGAACATCAACGACGGGGTGGGCGCAACGCACCCGCAGGCGCTGGCGCGGGCCGTGCGCGAACAGGGCGCGGACTTGGGCATAGCGCTGGACGGCGACGCCGACCGGGTGCAGATGGTCGATAGCCAGGGCCGTATCTACAACGGCGACGAGCTGCTCTACGTCATCGCCGCCGACCGCCTGGGCAGCCACACGGGGCATTCAGGCCAGCGTCCGCCCGAACTGGCGGGCGTGGCGGGCACGCTCATGACCAATCTGGCCATTGAGCGCGCGTTGCGCGAGCGGGGCTTTGACTTTGTGCGCGCCAATGTGGGCGACCGTTACGTCATGGAAGAGCTGATCCAGCGCGGCTGGATGCTGGGCGGGGAAGGATCGGGGCACCTGCTGGTGCGCGACAGACACACCACGGGCGACGGCATCATCTCCGCGCTGCAAGTGCTGCAAGCCTGCGTCACGCAAGGCAAGCGCCTGCCGGAACTGCTGGCCGGAGTCGATTTATACCCGCAGGCGCTGGTCAACGTGCGCATCGCGCCGGGCCAGGACTGGGGCGGCGCGCGCCTGCAACAGGCCACCCGCGCGGCAGAAGCGCAACTGGGCGCCACGGGGCGCATCCTGATCCGGCCCAGCGGCACCGAACCGCTGGTGCGCGTGATGGTCGAGGCGCAAGATGGCGCGCTGGCGCAAACGCTGGCCGGGCAATTGGCGCAAGCCATCGGCGCGGCTCAATAACAAAACCGCATGAAACCCGCCCCCGAACTGCCCGAAGTCAACCTCTCCGAATACGATGGGGTGCGCTATCTGCACCTGGGTTCGCAATGGGTGCAAGGGGCCATGCGCATTGCCGCGCCGTTCGATCTGGAACTGGAGTACGTGCAACGCATGATGGCCTGGCTGCTGTTCATGACGCCTGAATCCGTGCCGGGCCGCCACGCCATGCAACTGGGGCTGGGCGCGGGCGCGATCACCAGGTTCTGCTACAAAAAATTGAGCATGACCTGCACTGCGGTGGAACTCAACCCGCGCGTGGCGGACGTGTGCCGCGCCTGGTTCAAGCTGCCCGCCGAAGGGCCGCAGCTGCGCGTACTCATCGCCGACGCGGGACGGGAGATTCAACAGGCCGAATGGCTGGGCACGGTCGATGCGCTGGCCGTCGACCTCTACGACAGCGACGCCGCCGCACCGGTAATCGGCAGCGCCGCGTTCTACGCCGATTGCCAGCGCATATTGGCCAGCGATGGCGTGATGACGGTCAATCTGTTTGGCCGCGCGGAAAATTTCGAGCGCAGCCTGGCGCACATTTGCGCGGCATTCGGCGCGCGCGCGGTCTGGCGCTTCAAGCCCACGCGCGAGGACAACACGGTCGTGCTGGCGCAGCGCACCGCGCAACGCCCCGCGCGAGACGTATTGCAGGCGCGCGCCGAGGCCATCGAGGCGCGCTGGGGCCTGCCCGCGTCCAAATGGCTGCGTGTGCTCAGACCCGTGGAAAAAATCTGATGCCGCGTTCCCCCCCCGCCGCGCCCCAGCCTCCGGCTGCCGCGCAGCCCCAAGCCTATCGCGGCCCGGTGCAGTGGCGGCAACTGGTAACCTGGCTGCGCGAGGCTGGCGAGATCACGCTGCAAGAGGCCGAGCGCACCATCGCCCGCATTGCCCATGCCGAAAGCGCCCAGCCCGCGCTGGTGCGGCTGGCGGCGGTCAGCATGACGCGCGCCAACGGCGGCCAGCCGCTTGATCTGGAGGCGCTCACGCAATTTCTGGCGCGCCGCGCGGACCTGGACTATCTGCGCATCGACCCGCTCAGGGTCGATGCCGGTCAGGTAGCCGAAACCATGAGCGCCCAATACGCCGAGCGCCACGGCGTGCTGCCGGTGCAAGTCACGCCAGGCGAAGTGGTAGTGGCCACCAGCGAGCCGTTCATCGACGACTGGGTTGGCGAGGTCGAGCGCCAGTCCAGGCGGCAGGTGCGGCGCGTGGTGGCCAACCCGGTAGACATCAAGCGTTACACGGCGGAGTTCTTTGCGCTGGCCCGCTCGGTGCGTGCGGTGCAGATGGCTGGCGAGGCCGCCAGCGCCAACAGCTTCGAGTCGCTGGTGGAGCTGGACCGCAGCGGGCGGCAACTCGACGCCAACGATCAGGGCGTAATTCAGGTTGTCGATTGGCTCTGGCAATACGCCTTTGACCAGCGCGCCAGCGACATCCACATGGAACCGCGCCGTGATCAGGGCGTGATCCGCTTTCGCATCGACGGCGTGCTGCACCCGGTCTATCAGGTGCCGCCGGCGGTGATGAACGCCATTACCGCGCGCATCAAACTGCTGGCGCGCATGGACGTGGTGGAGCGCCGCCGCCCGCAGGACGGGCGCATCAAGACGCGCAACCCGCGCGGCGAGGAAATCGAAATGCGCCTGTCCACCTTGCCCACGGCTTTTGGCGAAAAGCTGGTGATGCGCATCTTTGACCCCGACATCGCCGTCCAGGACCTGCAAGGGCTGGGCTTTTCCAGCCACGACGCGCAGCGTTGGGAACAACTGGTGGCGCGCGCCAACGGCATCATTCTGGTCACCGGCCCCACCGGATCGGGCAAGACCACCACGCTGTATTCCACGCTGCGGCGCGTGGCCACCGAGGCCGTTAACGTCAGCACCATCGAAGACCCCATCGAAAACATCGACCCGGCCTTCAACCAGACGCAAGTGCAGCCGCAACTGGACTTTGGCTTTGCCGAGGGCGTGCGCACCCTGATGCGGCAAGACCCGGACGTCATCATGATCGGCGAAATCCGCGACCTGGAAACCGCCCAGATGGCCGTGCAGGCCGCGCTGACCGGGCATCTGGTGTTCAGCACCCTGCACACCAACGACGCGCCCTCGGCCTTTACGCGGCTGATGGAGCTGGGCGTGCCCGCGTACCTGCTCAACGCCACCATGCTGGGCGTGCTGGCGCAGCGCCTGGTGCGCACGCTGTGCCCCAACTGCAAGGCGCCGGACACCAACGCCTCGCGCGAGCTGCTGGCGCAAGCGGTCAAGCCCTGGAATATCGGCACGGGCCAATACCGCCCCTACCGCGGCGCGGGCTGCGTGGAATGCCGCATGACCGGCTACCGGGGCCGCATGGGCATTTATGAGCTGCTCGCCGTCACGCCCGCGTTCCGCGCCCTGGTCAGCGGCGGCGTCAATCTGGAAGAACTGCGCCGCCAGGCCGCCCATGACGGTATGCGCCCGCTGCGGCTGGCTGGCGCCATGCGCGCCGCCGAAGGGCTGACCACGCTGGAAGAAGTCATTGCCGCCACGCCCTCGGTGGCGTAGCGGCGGGTATGGGACCAATCATCAGATGTAAGGCAAAAATGCCTTACAATAACCGTGTATACACTTTCAATGAAAGGAAATGCCCATGTCTGCCCTGACGGTGACGGCCAAGGGCCAAGTAACCTTTAAGCGAGATTTAGTGCAACACCTTGGTGTTACGCCGGGCGAGCAGCTTACATGCGACAAGCTGCCGGACGGCGGATTATTGGTGAGGGCGGCGCAGCCAAGCGGAAGCATCGACACGTTCCTGGGCTTTCTTTCCAGCAAAACCAGCAAGGTTGCCACGCTTAAAGAGATTGGCGAGGCCGCCGCCGCAGGCTGGGCCGCTAGGCAATGAAAGTCACGGTCGATACCAACGTACTGGTTCGCGCCGTAGTGCGCGACCACCCAAAACAGGCCCGTGCGGCGGACAAGGCGCTCAAGGGTGCCGCACTGATCGCGGTTTCCCTGCCCTGCCTGTGCGAGTTCGTCTGGGTGTTGCGGCGAGTCTATGGGTTAGACGACGCGGCCATTGCTGCGGCAATCCGCGTCTTGCTCGATGCCGTCAATGTAGCGGTGAATCGGCCAGCCGTGGAAGCGGGACTTGCCATGCTGGACGCGGGCGGCGACTTTGCCGATGGCATCATGGCCTATGAAGGCCGATGGCTTGGCGGCGAGACTTTCATATCTTTCGACAAAAAAGCCGTAGCTTTATTGTCCAGTCGAGGAAACGCGGCGCGGCTTTTATCCTGAATCACGGATTCACCGTGATGGATGATTGCGCTACCGAGCTTTTCATGCCGCCCGGCCTTCCACCAGCCGCACGCGGGCCGTGCCCCGTTCCATTTCGTCACAAACTCAGTTCAGCGTGAGAACCAAGGCGCACCAGTCGCAGTGTATTTGCGTCGGGCTTCTGGTAGATCAGCACCAAGTCCGGTCTAACGTGGCAATCCCGATGATCCTGCCAGTCGCCGTCAGTTGCCGGTTAGCGCGTGACCGTTGTGACGCGGTTCCAGCGGCCGATCATGCGCCAGCAACTTGAAGACGATTTCCAGGCTGCCATCGAGAGTCACGCGATGCTCTCCCCTGGCTTCGCGTTTGTAGTCGCGCCTGAACTGACCCGTGCGCTTAATCGTCCGTATCATCGTCCGAATGCAAATCGGCCATCAGCGCCTCAATGCTGTCAAAGCTCTTTACCTTGCCGGCGCGCGCGTCCCTCATCGCCTGAATCGTGGTTTCGTTCGGAATCAACGGCTCGAACGGCAGCGTTTTGTCCCGCGCCACCCTTATGAG
>JAIRQU010000162.1 GCA_031256305.1 Burkholderiaceae bacterium | reverse complement strand
GCCTGAGCAATTGACTCAGGTGCTGGGCATCGACGTGCAGGTGGGCCGCACCGGCCGGCTTACGCCGGTGGCGCGGCTGGAGCCGGTATTCGTCGGCGGCGCTTCGGTGTCCAACGTAACGCTGCACAACCGCTTCGAGCTGCGGCGCAAGGGCGTGTGCGTGGGCGACCGGGTGATCGTGCGGCGCGCGGGCGACGTGATTCCCGAAATCGTCGGCGTGATGCCGCCGGCTTCAGGCGTGCGTGCGGGTTACGTGCCGAATTTCCAAATGCCGCGCCGGTGCCCGATCTGCGCCAGCGCGGTGGTGCGCGAAAAGGGCGAGGTCGATTACCGCTGCACCGGCGGCCTGTACTGCGCGGCACAGCGCAAGGAGGCCATCCTGCACTTTGCCGCGCGGCGCGCGCTGGACATCGAGGGCCTGGGCGACAAACTGGCCGAGCAACTGGTCGAGCAGGACAAGGTGCGAACACTGCCCGATTTGTACCGCCTGCGCTGGCAAGACTACGCCGGACTGGATCGCATGGCCGAAAAGTCGGCGCGCAATCTGGTTGATGCGCTACAAAAATCAAAGCAGACGACGCTGGCGCGGTTTTTGTTCGGGCTGGGCGTGCGGCACGCGGGCGAGACCACCGCCAAGGATTTGGCGCGGCGCTTCGGCAATCTAAACGCGGTGATGAACGCCAGCGTCGAGCAGTTGTTGCAAGTACCCGACATCGGCCCGGTCGTGGCCCAGAGCATCCAGACCTTCTTCGCCCAGCCGCACAACCGCGAGGTGGTGCAGCAGTTGCGCGACGTCGGCATCCATTGGCCCGAAGGGCAGGGGGACGCCCGCGCTTGCCTGCCGCTGGCGGGGCAGACCTTCGTGCTGACCGGCACCCTGCCCACCCTTAGCCGCGAGGCGGCCAGGGAACGGCTTGAAGCCGCTGGCGCCAAGGTGGCTGGCTCGGTGAGCAAAAGGACCGATTACGTCGTCGCTGGTGAGCAAGCGGGCAGCAAACTGGCCAAGGCGCGGGAACTGGGCGTGGCGGTTATCGACGAGGCGCAGATGCTGGCGCTGCTGGGCGCGCGCTGAGATAACCCTTGCGATTGGGACGCGGGAGATTCCTGCAATAACGCATGCCCCGGATGCCGTGCGTATTAAAGTCCAACAGCGTTGACGGGCAATTGTTCAAGTTGTTCGTATATCAGCGTATGGCTTTGGATAACGCCATCGCGTTTTACTCCTGTTGACTATGGGTTGCTTGCGAGGAAATCAGCGTTATTGGAGCATGTGTTAAGATTACGCGCTAGATAATTACATTAGCAAAATACCGAGGTGACCATGAAACTGCAACACCGTTTATTCGCGTCGTTTGTTCCATTCATGCTGGCTGTAGGTGCAGCGCCCGCTGGCGCGCAAATGCCGCCGCCAGCGCCGCTGGATGCCACTGCTCCGCAAGAAGCAGCGCCCATGCAAGAAGCTGCGCCTGCTGTGCCCATGGTGCGCATTTGTGACGACACCGGGTGTTCCTGGCGGCCCAAGGATGCTATCTCCACCGAGACTGTGGACGATAGCGCGGACCGTCAAGCGCCGGGCATCGCCAGACTCAAGCAAATCGCGCAAACCGAGCCGAAAGCGGCCTACGATCTGGGACTGCGCTACTTCCGCGGCGACGGCGTGCGGCAGGACAGCTATCAGGCGCTGGTCTGGATGCGCAAGGCTGCCGAGCGCGGCAACCTGCAAGCGCAAAAAGCGCTGGGCGGCTTTTATCTGTTTGGGCTGGAAGAAATGGGACCCGATCCGCAAGAAGCCGAGAAGTGGTTGCTAATGGCAATCGGACAGGGCGACAAGGAATCCAAAAAATTGCTTGAACAGGCCAGGGCAGCTAAAAAATCCGATCAGAAAGCATTCGACGCCTATTGGCGTCCCATTTATTCCGGTTACTGGTATTCGGGCTATCCGTACTATGGCGTCTGGCGTCAGACGTACTGGTACGGCTATTGACCCGAAGCCGTCCAGCATCAAGGTGTTTGCGAGGAGGCGGTGAGTGGCCTTGCGCGCGCCTTGTCAAGCAGGCTCGTTGCAATTGTTCGTGGAACGCGCAAGGGCCAAATTCCAACCTTAGTCGAATCCGACAATATGAAGACAACCATTCTTTCCAATCGTTTTGCCAAATATGCGCTGTCCGCGGCGCTGGTTTCCTTATTGGCCGCCTGCGCGGGCGGCGGTATCGTGACGCCCGGCGGCCAGAATGCCGGCGTAAGCGGCGCGGCCGCGGGCGGCGCCAGCGCGGGTGCCGATGCGTCTCTGGAACGTTGCCCGGCGCCGCTGGGCACGATTGCCGTGGACGACGGGCGCAATGCCGATTGGTTCGGCCCGTTTGGCAGCGCCACCAAGGTGACGACTATCGAGCCATTACTGCGTCTGGCGATTCAGGAGTCCAACTGCTTTGTCATTACCTCAATCGGGAATCAAAAACTTGATGCGAGCCTGACGCGCATCACGCAGCTTCAGCGCAATTCCGGGGAGTATCGCGCCGGCTCCAAACAACACAAGGGCCAGCGCGTGGCAGCCGATTACTTTTTGCAGCCGTCAATCGTCATCAACGATTCACCCGTGGGCGGCGTGATGGGCACGCTGGGCGGACTATTCCACCACTCCGCCGCGGCACAGATCGCTGGCGGTTTGCAGGTCAAAGCATCGGTGGTGACGCTGACATTGTTTGACATCCGTTCGGCGCTACAGATCGCGGCGGCCGAAGGCAGTTCCACGGCGACCAACTACGGCGCGGCCTTAAGCGCTTTCGGCGGCGGTGCGGCTGGCGGGTTGGGCGGTTTTTCAGTGACGCCCGAAGGCAAGGCGACCGTGGTGGCATTTATTGACGCCTACAACAAGATGGTCGTGGCGCTGCGCAACTACAGGGCGCAAGATGTCAAGGGCGGTCTGGGCCGCGGCGGCCAGTTAAAGGTCAATTAAGCGCAGCGGCCGTTATCGGTTCGCGCTGGCGGCGGGCGATGTTTTGAAACCGCCGCCAGCGCAAGCGCCGCGACAATTGGGGGGTACGCTAGGATTTTCCAGTTTGCCAGCCTAGGCGCTGCGGTATTGGGGCCGGTA
>JAIRQU010000055.1 GCA_031256305.1 Burkholderiaceae bacterium | reverse complement strand
GCCTGAGTTCAGATGGCCCACGACAGCCGCGACTTTTTCGTCCACCAGTTTTTGTGCCACGTCGGTGCCGGTCTTGGGGTCGGCCGCATCGTCTTCACTGACCAGTTCCAGCCGGATTTTCTGGCCGTCAATGGTCAGTCCCTGCTGGTTGACCTCTTCCACCGCCAGGCGCGCGCCGTTCTCGTTGTCCTTGCCCAAATGGGCGATATTGCCGGTCAAAGGCTCGGCGCTGCCGATCTTGACTACCACCGCGCCGTCGTCAGCCGCAGCCTGCGCGCCAGGTTTGGACTGATCGTTGCTCTGGCCGCAGGCCGTGAGGAGCGCGAGGGCGGCGGCGAGCGGGACGAATTTGAGAAGCTGGTTTTGCATGGAGGGTCTCCTGGGACTGAATAACAAAAAGGACAGACGGAACTTTTTGGCTCCGGCGCCTGGATTTTCCAACGCGCTCATCATACCTTTGCGGCAGGCGTTGCCGCGCTGCGGCTTGTCACCGTCAGGCGCGCGCCGGCCTGTTTGTCGCGCAAGGACACGGATAATCCACGCCATGTCCGTTTCCTCAGCCACTTGCGCGCCTTTAGCCGCGCCCGATCCGCTGGCGCGCATCCGGCGGGATGTCCAGTCCATGCACGCCTATGCGGTGCAGGATGCGGCGGGGCTGCTCAAGCTCGACGCCATGGAGAATCCCTACGCGCTGCCGCCGGAACTGGCGCGGGCGTTGGGCGAGCGCCTGGCGCGGGTCGCCATCAACCGCTATCCTGGCGCGCGGCTCGACGATTTGAAAGCTGCCTTGGCGCGCTACGCGGGCTTGCCCGAAGGGTGGGCGCTGATGCTGGGCAACGGTTCCGATGAACTGATCGGCCTGCTGGCGCTGGCTTGTGCTGTAGTGCAGGACGGGCAGCCTGCGGCGGTTGTCGCCCCCGCGCCCGGCTTCGTGATGTATGCCTTGAGCGCGCACTTGCAGGGTCTGGCGTTTCACGGCGTGCCGCTTGCAGCCGGTTTTGAATTGGACGAAGCCGCGATGCTGGCCGCCATCGCCCAGCGCCGGCCCGCGCTGCTGTATCTGGCCTACCCCAACAACCCGACCGGCACTTTGTGGAACGCGGATGTCATGGCGCGCCTGATCGCCGCGCAAACCGCGCAGGGCGGCTTGGCCGTTATAGATGAGGCTTACCAGCCCTTTGCCGCGCACAGTTGGATTGAGCGCGTGCGCGCCGATCCGGCGGGCGCGGGCAGCGTGCTGATCTTGCGCACCCTCTCCAAGTTCGGGCTGGCGGGCGTGCGCATTGGTTATCTGATGGGCGCGGCGCGCCTGATTGCGCAAATCGACAAGGTGCGCCCGCCCTACAACGTAAGCGCGCTCAATGCTGAATGCGCGTTATTCGCGCTGGAACACGCGGACGAATATGCGCGGCAAGCCGAACAAATCAAGGCCGAGCGCGCGCACTTGAGCGCGGACTTGAGCCACCAGCCGGGCGTGACGGTGTATCCGAGTCAGGGCAACATGCTATTGATCCGCGTGCCCGACGCGGCGCGGGCCTTTGCGGGCATGAAGGCGCGCGGCGTGCTGGTCAAGGACGTTTCTACAATGCACCCCTTGCTGGCCAACTGCCTGCGCCTGACGGTCGGTGCCGCCAGCGAAAATGTACAAATGCTGACCGCGCTGCGAGATTCGTTATGACTGCCGCCAAGTTCACCGCCAAGCCCGCGATGGATACTGACGCCCCTGTCGCGTCCATAACCGCATCCAGCCCCGTCAATCGCGTGGCCGAAGTCTCGCGCAGCACCGCCGAGACGCGGGTCAGCGTGCGCGTCAATCTGGACGGCGCGGGCCAGGCGCGCATCGCCACCGGCATCGGGTTTTTCGACCACATGCTCGACCAGATCGCGCGTCACGGGCTGATCGACTTGAGAATCGACGCCGCCGGCGACCTGCACATCGACGGTCACCATACGGTGGAAGACGTAGGCATTGCCTTGGGCCAGGCGCTACGCCAGGCCGCGGGCGACCGCGCGGGCATCCGGCGCTACGGCTGGGCCTTGGTGCCGCTGGACGCGGCGCTGGCGCGCGTGGCGGTGGACTTTTCCGGGCGGCCCGGCCTGGTCATGGAGGCGGCGTTTACCGCTGGCGCGGTGGGCGGGCTGGAAACGCAACTGGTGCGCGAGTTCTTTCAGGCCCTGGTCAACCATGCGCACATCACGCTGCATATTGATAGCCTGCGCGGCGGCAACGCGCACCATCAGATCGAATCTCTCTTCAAGGCGTTTGGCCGCGCGCTGCGCATGGCCGTGGAGTTTGACCCGCGCGCGGCGGGCCAGGTGCCTTCAACCAAGGGCGTTTTGTAGCCACTGTCTGACGGCAAACACCATATGGACAGCCTCAATCCCGTTGTCGCGGTGGTCGATTACGGCATGGGCAATCTGCGCTCGGTGGCGCAGGCCGTCGTCCATGCCGCCGCCGACACGCGCGTGCGCGTGGCCGTTACCGCCGATCCGCGCGCAGTCAGGGGCGCGCACCGTGTCGTTCTGCCCGGCCAGGGCGCGATGGCCGATTGCGTGCGCGAGCTGCGCCAGGCCGGACTGCTGGAGCCGGTGCTGGAAGCAGCGCGCGCCAAGCCCCTGTTTGGCGTGTGCGTGGGCATGCAGATGCTGCTTGAGCACAGCGAGGAAGGATGCGGCGAGCAGGACGTGCACGGCACGCCGGGGCTGGCGCTTGTGGCCGGGCGCGTGGTGCGGTTCCGGCTGGCCGGGCAAACCGCGCCGGGCGGCGGGCGCTACAAAGTGCCGCAAATGGGCTGGAACCGCGTCAGGCAGACCCGGCCCCATCCAGTCTGGGGCGCGGTGCCCGACCAGAGCTGGTTCTACTTCGTGCACAGCTATTACGCCTGCCCGCGGGACGCCGCGGATGTCGCCGGTGAAACCGATTACGGCCTGCGCTTTACATCGGCGCTGGCGCGCGATAACATCTTTGCCACCCAGTTTCACCCGGAAAAAAGCGCCGATCAGGGTTTGGCGCTATACCGCAACTTTCTGCACTGGAATCCGTGACCGATTCCGTTTTTCCTTTAGCGTATCCGAGACGCTCATGCTGCTCATTCCCGCCATCGACCTCAAGGACGGCCATTGCGTGCGCCTGCAACAAGGCGACATGGACAAGGCCACCACATTCAGCGAATCGCCCGCCGACATGGCCGCGCACTGGCTGGAGCAGGGCGCGCGGCGGCTGCATCTGGTGGACCTGAACGG
>JAIRQU010000051.1 GCA_031256305.1 Burkholderiaceae bacterium | reverse complement strand
AGGTGTCCGGCCAGCGGTTGTTTGAGGTGGCCGTCTTTGCCGGTGTTGGCAAATAGTGGGGTGCTGCTGCTGTGTATCTGTTGCAGGGAATCCGGGGGCAGGCTGGAATAGTGGTGGTCGGCCAGCATCAAGCACAGCCGCGCCAAGTGCATGACGTAGGGGTTGTCGAGCCAGCCGCCGGCACGGCGCTCGCACCGCTCCAGCAGACGCTTGGCCAGGCGCGCGGCTTGGGCGCGCCATTCCGGCTCTCCGATAGGTAAGGTTTCCTTGAATTGCCAATAGGGTTCGATTTGCGCGTACTGCGAGGACTGGCGGATTTCGTTCCAATCATGTTCAAGCAGCGGCAGCGGATCGGTTAACCAGCGTGAGTTCCACTTTGTTGAACGTTTGCCAAGCCAGGCTTGTTTGTCGCCGTCGCGGACCGGCACCACTGGCAGCCGGTGGTGGGTCACGATCAGCCACGCGACGGCAGCGGCCAGAGGCGCGCTTTGCGTCAGGGCCTTGAATGGAGGGACAGCGCCTTGATCCAGCCCATCGCGCTGGCAACGGCCGCGCGCGCTCCAGGCTTGTTCCCAGGCTTGCCGATCCAGGGTATCCGTTTCGGCCAGCCGGCGCAGCCAGCCTGCGTCGTCATCCTGTCCGACAAAGGCCAGAAACAGCCGCAGCGACACCCATTCGTGCCGGTACAGGTTTTTCTCCTGTGGTCTGTGACGTAAACGTTTTTGGAACTCGACACTGGCCTTGCCCAGATCGTGCAGCAGCGCAGCCAGTTGTGCCAGCAGGCGGATGTCTTCGGCGCTGTGCCAGTCGTTCTCATCCTCGCCCCGCAGTACGTTGCGCGTCGTGGTGTTGGTGGGCGTCGCCCCTTCGGTGTTGAAGCGGTTGGCATCGCCAACGATCCACAGCAGTTCGCTGTGATCGAGGCCGCGTATCCAATGGCAAGCCACGGCAGTGTTCTTGCGCGCGGTTTTGCGCAACAGCTTGCGTAGGGTGTCCAGGCCTGCTTGGGTGACGGCCGTTTGCCAAGTGCGTTCGCCGCGCCGTTCGGCAAATTGATCCAGAATGCGCCGGGTTTCGGTCAACGCCCGTTTGTCGCATTGGGATATCAGCAGAATGTTCATGGGAGCAGACTCGTGGTTTGCAGCGCCACGGTTTTGACTGTGTCAATCATGAAGTCCAATGCTTCGCCGCGCGTCAGGGTTTCGATGCAGGCGCGGCGGAAAGTCTGCTCGTCATCGCCTTTGACCGCCGACAGAAAGGCTTGGGGCAGGATGCTGGCGTCCTTGACTAGATCGGCCACGTCGAACACCAAGCCGCCGCGCCGGGTTTTACCGTGCAGCACCGCCAGACCATGCGGCAGGCCCAGCACCCAGGTCGCCGTGGCAGCCAGGCCATAGGCCAGATAGTTGCCGTGGTCGAGCAGGCGATTGGCCGGGTCGTTGCCGCTGCCGCGCTTGGCGCGGGTGAAATCGCCATAGCCGGAGGCATTCGCGGCCAGTTTGAATAGCGCCTTGGTCAGGCGCGCTTCTTCGGTCAACAAGGCGGTGGTGTCGGGTGCTTGCGCGATTTGCTGTTGCGTGCGGCGCAGCAGGCCGTCGAGCTGATCCATATCCACATTGAAACCGGCCTGACGCACGTGGCCCTGCGCCCATTGCTGGCGCAGCCGGACGAGGCGCGCTTGCTGAAAGGCTTGGGCCGCGCGCAGCCGCAACGGATCGTCGAACCAGAACTTTACCCAGGCTTGCAGATACTCGGTGGGGCGGTATTCGCTTTGCGGCGAAAACCAGACGACTTCCACATCCATTTCATTGGCCGAAAACAGGGGCGTGCCACCGCCGCCGCAAAACCCGATCAATACCCCGGCCTTGGCCAGTTCGCGCATGGCCGCCTGTGTGATTGACGTGCCGGTGCCCAGCAGTATCGAAGTGGTGTTGGCGATCGGGATGTTCCAATAGAGCTGGCGCTTGCCCTGGTCAGTGACGTATTCGACCCGGCCGCCGTTGACCAGCACCCGGCAATGTTCCAGGTAGTACAGATTGGCCCGTTTGGAATGCAGAATGGTTTTCAGATCGGACGGGGAAATATCTTCCATACCGTTGCTCCTTGTCTGATGAATCACAGGCTGACGGTGGTAGCTTACTCGATGCAAGGTAACCCTGACTCAATCCGCAAGAGGGGGTGCGCCTGTTTTAAGCGTTTGCCCGCCCTTTCGGGGGACAATGCGCCATCATGAATCCTTTGCTTTCCCGCTTGCAGCCGTATCCGTTTGCGCGCTTGCGCAAGCTGTTCGAGGGCGTGACGCCTGATGCGCGGCTGCGCCCGATCAGTCTGGGCATTGGCGAACCGCGCCACGCCACGCCGGACTTCATCGTGCGCGCCTATGCCGCGGCGCTGGACAAGGGGTTGGCGACTTATCCGGCCACGGGCGGCGAGTTGGCGCTGCGCCAGGCGTGCGCGCGCTGGGCGCAGGCGCGCTACGGCGTGGCGCTGGACCCGGCGCGGCAGGTGTTGCCGGTGCTGGGCACGCGCGAGGCGCTGTTCGCGCTGGCCCAAACGGTGGTGGACGCCAGCCGGCCCGGCGCGATAGTGGCGTGTCCCAATCCGTTCTATCAAATCTACGAAGGCGCGGCGCTGCTGGCGGGCGCGCCGCCGCATTACGTGCCGAGCGATCCGGCGCGCAACTTTGCGCCGCGCTGGGATCAGGTCGGCGCCGAGGTCT
>JAIRQU010000047.1 GCA_031256305.1 Burkholderiaceae bacterium | reverse complement strand
CTGCAAAAAAAAGGGGGCGTTAGACGTTATGTCCCTGCCTGATCCATCAAGGGTTGGCAACGATGGCGTCAACCCGTCCCGAACGCTTGGCGCAGTCCCCAACGGCGCGACGGCCGCGCGGACATCACCGCCGGATTGCGCCGCCGGTTTCAAAGTGACTTGGAACAACGCTGAATAAAATGCACCGGCCAGCCAGGCCCGCTATTCCACTAAGATGGCGTCTGGCTACACTTTGGAGACTTCCGCCATGTCCGTTCGTGCCTGCTTTAGCTTGGGCGCCATGCTGATCTTTGCTAGCGCCTTGACCACCGCGTCCGCCAATGCGGATGCTGCAACCGCGAAAACGGCCAAAAAGTCGCAATCGCATTCGGTCAAGTTCATCAAGAACCCCAACCAGGAAACCACCACTGAACGCGAACGGCGCCTCAAGCGTGAATGCAAGGGCATGCCCAACGCGGGCGCATGTCTGGGTTACGCGAATAATTGATCCCGCCTTGCCACAAGCCCTGGACAAGACTCAAACCAGCCCTTAATGGTCGTAACGCGCCAGTTCGCGCTGGATGCTGTCGATGTCGGCTTGATTGCGGTCAATGGCGGCTTTCATGTCGGCCACGCGGTCAAGGTACTTTTGATAATTGCGCGCCTCATCGCCCTGCTTGTCGGGCTGGCCGTTGTTGTAGTCCTTTTGCAGATCGGCCTGCCGCTCTTGCGCCTTGCGCAATTCGGACTCAAGAATGGTCTTGGCGTCGGCATCGCGCGCGCGCTGCTCGGACGAGTCAACGCGCTGCGCCGCGCTGGCCACGCCCTCGCCGCCGCTGCCCGATGCGCGCGACGCATGTGGCGGGATGCCACCACGCACGATGGTGATGTTGCCGCCTTCAATGCGCTTGCAGCCGGTGCGGCCCTTGATCTGGTTGGTGTATTCGTTGCCGGGGCAGCGGTAGATGCGGCTTTCCTGCGCCTGTGCGGGCCAAGCGATAACCGCAGCCAGCGTGGCACAGGCCAACAAGGTCAAATAAAACGGTTGCAGCTTCATGGCTGGATTACGGCTTTCCACGGCAAAACGGCAAATACCCTTCAGATGGAACATTCCGCATGGAATTCCCCTGGCAAATTCCGGTGCAATGGGAAAGACGGCTTCTGCCGCCCTGGATCCGCATGATACCGGCAATCAGAGTGAGTAATACATATCGTACTCGACCGGGTTGACGTTGACGCGCACGCGGTTAACCTCGCCCTGCTTGAGTTCGACGTAGGCATCGAGCATGGAGTCGGTGAACACGCCGCCCTTGGTTAAAAATGCGCGATCCTTCTCCAGTTCTTCCAGCGCCTGATCGAGGCTGTGGCAGACGGTAGGCACCAGCCGGTCCTCTTCGGGCGGCAGGTGGTACAGATCCTTGGACGCCGCCTCGCCGGGGTGAATCTTGTTTTCGATGCCGTCCAGCCCGGCCATTAGCAAGGCTGCAAAGCACAGATAGGGATTGGCCATTGGGTCGGGGAAACGCGCCTCGATGCGGCGCGCCTTGTCGCTCGTGACATGGGGAATGCGGATTGAGGCGGAGCGGTTGCGCCCCGAATACGCCAGCTTGACTGGCGCCTCGAAGTGCGGCACCAGGCGCTTGTAGCTGTTGGTGGTGGGGTTGGTGATGGCGTTGAGCGCACGGGCGTGCTTGATGATGCCGCCGATGTAGTACAGCGCGGTATCGGACAGCCCGGCATAGCCCTTACCCGCAAACAGGTTCTTGCCATCCTTCCAGATCGACTGGTGTACGTGCATCCCTGAACCGTTGTCGCCGTGATAAGGCTTGGGCATGAAGGTGGCCGTCTTGCCGTAGGACTCGGCCACGTTCCACACCACGTATTTCAGGCGCTGGGTCCAATCGGCGCGCTGCACCAGGGTACTGAATTTGGTACCGATTTCCATCTGCCCGGCGCCAGCCACTTCGTGGTGGAACACCTCCACGGGAATACCCATTGCTTCAAGAATCAGCACCATTTCGGCGCGCATGTCATGCGTGCTGTCCACCGGCGGCACGGGAAAGTAACCGCCCTTGGTCACGGGCCGGTGGCCGCGGTTGCCGCCTTCAAGCTGCGCGCCGCTGTTCCAGGGCGCTTCGTATTCGTCGATCTTGTAGAAACTGTAGCCCGGTTCGGTACTCCAGCGCACGCCGTCGAACACGAAGAATTCCGGTTCGGGGCCGAAGTAGGCAGTGTCGCCGATGCCGGTGGACTTTAGATACGCCTCGGCGCGCTGGGCAATCGAGCGCGGATCGCGGTCATAGGCCTTGCCGTCGCCCGGCTCCAGCACGTCGCAGGTCAGCACCAGGGTCGATTCCTCGTAAAACGGGTCGATGTGCGCGGTCTGCGCGTCGGGCATGAGCAGCATGTCCGAGGCTTCAATGCCCTTCCAGCCCGCGATGGACGAGCCATCGAACGCATGGCCGTCGCTGAACTTGTCTTCATCGAAGGCCGAGATCGGCACCGTGACGTGCTGTTCCTTGCCGCGGGTATCGGTAAAGCGGAAATCAACGAACTTGCATTCGTTCTCCTTTACCAGTTTCATGACGTCGGCGACGCTCTTGGCCATTGGATTCTCCTGCGTTGAGGTAAGGTAGGTTGAGGGTGGATAGAAAAAACCGCGCCGGGCGGCCCGCGCTGGATGCCGCTGCGCACGACGTGCCAAACCGCATCCAGGCAAATGTGGAAATTTTCGCACGGAATCCGATGCGTATCAACGCTGCAATTCCGGGCCGGTTTTGAGTTTGAACGGCGTTAGCCATGTCTTGAGGTCGGCAAACGCCGCGTCCACCGCGTCAACCGGCCCCTTGACGCCCAGGTCGATGTGCGCGCCCCATTCGGGATGATCGACGCTGGGCAAGCTGAATACCTTGACGCGCGGGTGCGCGGCCTCCACCCGTTCCATCACCGGCGTCAACACCGATTCGACCGCGCCAAAGACGATTAGCGAGCGTTCGCGCCACGCGCCAGGCCGCTGGAACCAGCGCGCGCAGTGGGTATCGAGCGCCCACGCGATCATCGGCCAGGCCATCACCGGAAAGCCCGGCGTGAAATACACCGCGCCGCCGCCCGGCCCCCGGCAACTAAAACCCGGTATGCGGTTGTACGGGTTGGGTATGAGCGCCGCGCCTGCGGGCAACACGCCCATTTGTAGGCGCTGGATGTTGTCGGCGCGCGCCGAGTCATACGCTATCCCCTTCTCGGCGGCGGCATCGCGGCCGCGCTGCTCGATCAGCGCCTTGGCCTGCGGGTGCAGCGCCAGCGGCACGCCCAGCGCCGCCGCCGCGCACTGGCGCGTGTGGTCGTCGGGCGTGGCGCCGATGCCGCCGGTAGAAAACACCACGTCGCTTGTCGCCAGTACGCGCCGCAGCGCGGCGCTAATGCGCACCGGGTCGTCGCCCACGTATTGCGCCCATGCCAGCGCCAAGCCACGCTCGGCCAGCAGCTCGATGACCTTGGGCAAATGCTTGTCCTGCCGACGGCCCGAAAGAATTTCATCGCCGATGACCAGCAAGCCAAAAGCCGGCGACGCGGCGCGACTGTCAGGATCCATCGTGGCGGGATCGGCCATCGTCCTTATTCGTCCGCCTTGTTGCGGGCGAACATACCCTTGATGGCTTCTTGCAAATCTGCGGGCAGAACGATGGTCTTGGCGTTGGCCGAGGCGGCCAGGCCCTGCATGGCATTCAGGTATTTTTCGCCCAGCAGGTAGCGC
>JAIRQU010000213.1 GCA_031256305.1 Burkholderiaceae bacterium | reverse complement strand
AGCGTGAGCTTGCGCTCGAACCCCTGGCTGACGCCCACTACCATGTTGCTGACCAGTTGGCGCACCGTGCCGCTGAGCGCGTCAGCCTCGCGCGAATCATCGGCGGGCGTGACGTTGAGCTTGCCGTTCTCGGCGGCGACCTTGACACGCGGGTTGGCCGCGACGTTCAACTCGCCGCCTTTGCCCTTGACGATGATCCGGTCCGGTTTGATCTGCACATCGACGCCCTGGGGCACGGCGATGGCTGCTTTGGCGATACGTGACATATGGGTTTTCTCCTCGATCAAGCCACGTAGCACAGCACTTCGCCGCCGACGCCGCTGGCGCGCGCCTTGCGGTCGGTCATCACGCCCTTGGGCGTGGTAACGATGGCCACGCCCAGCCCGTTCATGACCTGCGGCAGCGCGTCGCGCCCCTTGTACACGCGCAGCCCCGGACGCGAGACGCGCTCGATGCGCTCGATGACGGGCCGGCCTGCGTAGTATTTAAGGGCAATCTCCAGCTCAGGCTTGCCGCCCTCGCCCTTGACTGAAAAACCCTCGATATAGCCTTCGTCCTTCAGCACCTGGACTATGGCCTGTTTGACCTTTGACGAGGGCACGGATACCGTCTGCTTGGCCACCATCTGCGCGTTGCGGATGCGGGTCAGCAGGTCGGCAATGGGATCACTCATGCTCATGACGTTTTGCTCCTTGCCGATTACCAGCTCGCCTTGATGACGCCGGGGATATTGCCCTCGAACGCCAGCTCGCGGATCTTGGCGCGCCCCAGACCGAACTGGCGGAACGTGCCGCGCGGGCGGCCCGTCAACTCGCAGCGGTTGCGCTGGCGCGTCGGATTGGCGTTGCGCGGGAGCTTTTGCAGCGCCAGGCGCGCGCTGGCGCGCTCCTCGTCGCTTTTCTTGGCGTCACCCGCGATGGCCTTGAGTTCGCCGTACTTCTTGGCGTACTGGGCGGCCAGCTTCGCGCGCTTGAGTTCGCGTTCGATCAAAGCAGTTTTTGCCACAACGTCACCCTTTAGTTCTTGAACGGAAAACGGAACGCCGCCAGGAGCGCCTTGCACTCCTCGTCGGTCTTGGCCGTGGTCGTGATGGAAACATTCAGGCCGCGCAGCGCGTCAACCTTGTCGTATTCAATTTCGGGAAAGATGATCTGCTCCTTCACACCGATGTTGTAGTTGCCCCGGCCATCAAAGGCCCGCGCCGAAACGCCGCGGAAGTCGCGCACGCGCGGCAGCGCGATGCTGATAAAGCGGTCCAGAAACTCGTACATGCGCACGCCGCGCAGCGTAACCATGCAACCGATGGCCTGCCCCTCGCGGATCTTGAAGCCCGCGATAGCCTTGCGCGCATGGGTGACCACTGGTTTTTGCCCGGCGATCTTGGTCAGGTCGGCCACCGCGCCGTCCATCACCTTGCGGTCGGCCACCGCCTCACCCACGCCCATATTGAGCGTGATCTTGGTCAGGCGCGGCGCCTGCATGGGCGATTTGTAACTGAATTTTTTGATCAATTCAGGCGCTACTTTTTCGCGGTAATGCTGTTGCAGCCGTGATGTCGTTGTCATATTCCCGTTCCTCACGCCGCCTTGATTTCGTCGCCGCTGGACTTGAACACGCGCACACGCGAACCGTCCTGCAACGTCTTGACGCCGACGCGGTCGGCCTTGCCCGCGGCCTTGTTGAAGATAGCCACGTTGGATTGATGGATCGGCAGCGCCTTTTCCACGATGCCGCCGGACGCGCCCTTCATGGGGTTGGGCTTGGCGTGCTTCTTGGCCAGGTTGATGCCCTCGACCACTACATATTGGGCATCCACGCGCCGCTCCACCGCGCCGCGCTTGCCCTTGTCCTTGCCGGCGATGACGATGACCTCGTCGCCCTTGCGAATTTTGTTCATGGCATTGACCCTTTTACAGCACTTCGGGCGCCAGCGACACGATCTTCATGAAGCGCTCGTTGCGCAGCTCGCGCGTGACCGGGCCGAAGATGCGGGTGCCGATAGGCTCCAGCTTGTTGTTGAGCAGCACGGCGGCGTTGCCGTCAAAGCGGATGAGCGAACCGTCGCCGCGGCGCACGCCCTTGGCCGTGCGCACGACCACGGCGCTATAGACCTCGCCCTTTTTGACGCGGCCGCGCGGCGCGGCTTCCTTTACGCTCACTTTGATGATGTCGCCGACGCTGGCATAGCGGCGCTTGGATCCGCCCAGCACCTTGATGCACAGGACGGACTTGGCGCCGGTGTTGTCGGCGACCTCTAGTCGAGATTCAGTCTGGATCATGTCGATGTTTCCCAACTTGCCCCTGGCCAAACCGCCTGCGCGGTTCATCGGCCAAGTCAGTCTTGGTCCCGTCCGTCAGCAGCAATCGCCGCTGACGCCTTGGGGCAGAAATTTCCGCTCTCGGCTTTTTCACTTTTCCAAGTATCAAGCCAAGCGCGAAAACTTTAGATTATGCCAAATCAGCCCAGGCTTGTCAACTGTCGCTGAAAACCGGGCTTGCGCCAGGCCGTCATCAATCGGCCACACCCACCGGCACGCGCGGGGCCAGGGCGCACATCAGCTCGTAGCCCAGCGTGCCGGCGGCGCGAGCCACCTCGTCGATGGCAAGCACCGCGCCGCCGTGTTCGGGCGCCGCGCGCCCCCAGAGCGTGATGGCGCTGCCCGCGCCCGCGCGCGGCAACGCCGTCAGATCGACCGCCAGCATATCCATGCTCACGCGCCCCAGCGTGCGGGTGCGCGCGCCATCGACCAGCACTGGCGTGCCGGTGGGCGCCACGCGCGGATAGCCGTCGGCATAACCGCAGGCCACGATGCCGATGCGCGTGGGCGCGCTGGCGGTAAACAGCGCGCCATAGCCCGTGCTCTGACCCGGATCGAGTTGCTGCACGGCCAGAATGCGGCTGGCCAGCGTCATGGCCGGCTGCAAGTCCCAGTGCGCGATGTCATGTTCCGGGTAGTCGGGCGAACTGCCGTAAAGCGCGATGCCGGGCCGCACCCAGTCGCCGCGCACCTGCGCGGAAAGATCCTGCGCCCCGCCGCCAAAGCGCAGCAGCGCGGCGCTGTTGGCCACGCTGTGCTCACCGGGCAAGCCCGCAGTCGCGGCATTGAAAACCGCCAGTTGCACGGCGATGCCCAGCGCGCCGTCCGCGCCGTTGATGTCGGCATTGGCGAAATGGGTCATGTGCCCGGCTTGCGCCACCTGCGCCAGCGCGCTCAGGCGCGCATGGGCAGTGCGGTAGCGCGCGGGCGTAAAGCCCAGCCGGTTCATGCCGGAGTTGAGTTTGACGAATACCCGCTGCGGCGCGCGCGCCCCGCGCCCGGCCAGCCAGTC
>JAIRQU010000201.1 GCA_031256305.1 Burkholderiaceae bacterium | reverse complement strand
AAGCCCAGGCGCGGGCATTGTTGACGCGCTGGCAGGGCGAGCAGCCTGGCTATTTTGGCGCACTGCCGCAAGGGTTGGCGGGGCTGGGTTCCTTGCGCGATTCGGTCGCCCGCGAGGCGATTGCTCATGCCGTGCTGTTCGCGCACCGCTGGGTATTTGGCGTGCTGTTCTGGTTCTGTCTGCTGGCGCCGCTGGGACTTGCGCCAGCCGGAGCGGTGCTGTATCACTGCGCCGAATTCGCAACGCGCTATTGGCGCGGCAAGCCCGATGCTGAGCCAGCAGCCAGTGACGCGCTGCGCGCCGCCGTTCAAACGGCCTGGCGCGTTATCGACTGGCTGCCCGTGCGTGTCACGGCGCTGGTATTTGCCATTGTCGGCAATTTCGAGGACGCCATCGCGGCCTGGCAGCAGCGGCAGGCCGATGAGGCGCAGGGCGGCGCGGGGCGGGACAACGACGCCGTTTTGCTGGCTGCCGCCGCCGGAGCGCTGGGCATACGGCTGGACGCCGATGACGCGGCGGCACGGGTGCCGGTTGCCGAGCCGGTAAAGCCGGGAGTTCCAGTCCAGCCTGATCGCGCGCCAGCCCCAACCGACGCGCCTGCTCCGGCCTATCCGCCTGATTGGGAGCCATCCGCGCGCGCGGACGAAGCGGCTTTGCCGGGCAGGAACGATATGTCTGGTTCGTTTGGAGCGGAGCCTGACGTGCGCCACTTCGCGCAGGTCGCGGGCTTGCTCTGGCGCGGCGTGGCGCTGTGGCTATTGCTGTTGATGCTGTTGACTCTGGCGCATGTGCTGGGTTAAGAGACGCACACAACACGCAAGCGTCGCGCGACAACTCATAATGGGATACTGGCAGACGGTTTGTTCCACCGGCGTTCTTTTCGTCAGTTTGCCCAAAATCATCCGCGAACTGATCGTTATCCGATGTCTCAAGCGCCTGCTGTTTTCCGTCCCATCCTTATTGGTATGCCCGGCGCGGGTAAAACCACCGTGGCGCGGCAGTTGGGCCGGCGGCTGGACTTGCCGGTGGTCGATACGGACGCGGTGATCGAGGCGCGTATCGGCGGGACGATCCGCGATTTTTTTGCGCGCGAGGGCGAAGCAGCTTTCCGCGATCTGGAGCAACAAACCATTGCCGAGTTGACCGGCGGCGCGTCCAATGTGCTGTCCACCGGCGGCGGCGCGGTACTGCGCCGGGCCAACCGGCAACGGCTGCGCGCGGGCGGCACCGTAATCTATCTGCGCATCCTGCCCGAGTATTTGTTCAGACGCTTGCGCAAGGACACCAAACGCCCGCTGTTGCAGGTGGGCAATCCCCTGGCGCGCTTGCAGGAGCTGTATGCCCAGCGCGATCCACTATACCGCGAATGCGCGCATTTCACGCTGGACGCGCACGGCGCGTCGTTGGCAATGCTGGTCAACCGGGTCGTAATGCAGCTTGACTTGATGCAGCCCCGGCATCGTTGACGTTCTACACTTTGCGCCATGACTGTCCATACATCCGCCGCCCGCGTCAACATTGCACTGGCCGATTGCAGTTATGACATCCTGATCGCGCCGGGACTGCTGGACGCCCCGGCCAGTTTCGACGCCGTGCCACTGGGCGCGTCGGCGCTGATCGTGACCAACGCCACCGTGGGGCCGCTGTATGCCGAGCGGCTGGCTGCCGCGCTGGCGAGCCGTCATGCACGGGTGCTGCGGCTGGAGCTGCCCGACGGCGAGCAGTTCAAGACTTGGGAAACCCTCAACAAAATCTTCGACGCGCTGCTGTCCCAACAAGCCGACCGCGGCACGGTGCTGTACGCCCTAGGTGGCGGCGTGGTGGGCGACATGACGGGCTTTGCCGCCGCCTGCTATATGCGCGGCGTGCCGTTCGTGCAGGTGCCCACGACGCTGCTGGCGCAGGTCGATTCGTCGGTGGGCGGCAAGACCGGCATCAATCACCCGCTGGGCAAGAACATGATCGGTGCGTTCTACCAGCCGCTGACGGTGGCGTGCGACCTGGCGACGCTCAAGACCCTGCCGCCGCGCCAGCTTTCAGCGGGGCTGGCGGAGGTCATCAAATACGGGCCAATCGCCGACATGGCATTTTTCGGTTGGATCGAGCAGCACATCGACGCCTTGCGCGCGTGCGACGCGCACGCGCTGGCGCACGCGGTGCGGCGCAGTTGCGAGATCAAGGCCGCCGTGGTGGGGCAGGACGAGCGCGAAGCGGGCCTGCGCGCCATTCTCAACTTCGGCCACACGTTCGGTCATGCCATTGAAGCTGGGCTGGGCTATGGCGCGTGGCTGCATGGCGAGGCCGTGGCTGCCGGCATGGTGCTGGCCGCCGAGCTGTCGCGCGAGTTGGGGCTGGCCAGCGCGTCCCTGGTCGAGCGTTTGCGTGATTTGCTCATCCGCGCGGGTTTGCCGGTGCAGGCACCTGTGCTCAGCGCGCAGGACAACGCCGGGCGTTATCTGGAGTTGATGCGCGTGGACAAGAAAGCCCGGCAGGGCGAAATCCGCTTCGTGCTGGTCGATGACGCGGGTCATGCCACGGTGCACGCGGCGCCCGGCGCGGCGGTACGCGCGGTGATCGAGCGTTGCCGCGCCCAATGAATGCGCGCCATGCCGCCAGCCTATGCCAGCGACCCGGCGCGTTCGCGCGGGCGGCGTCATGCCGAACCGCCCGCGCCCACGCGCGATGATTTTCAGCGCGACCGCGACCGCATCGTGCATTCCACCGCGTTCCGGCGGCTGGTTTATAAGACGCAGGTGTTCCTCAATCACGAAGGCGACCTGTTCCGCACGCGGTTGACGCACTCGCTGGAAGTGGCGCAACTGGGCCGATCTATCGCCCGTGCGCTGGGCTTGAACGAGGACCTGGTCGAGGCTATTGCGCTGGCCCACGATCTGGGTCATACGCCGTTCGGCCACGCCGGTCAAGACGCGCTTAACGATTGCATGAAGGAACACGGCGGTTTCGAGCACAACCTGCAAAGTCTGCGCGTGGTCGATGCGCTGGAGCAGCGCTATGCGCTGTTCGACGGCCTGAATCTGTGCCTGGAGACGCGCGAGGGCATCCTCAAGCACTGCTCGCGCGCTAACGCGCAACGTATTGAGCAGGCCGAACCGGGCGGCGTGGCGCGGCGCTTTCTGGACGGCACGCAGCCCAGCTTGGAAGCGCAGTTGTGCAATCTGGCTGACGAGATCGCTTACAACGCGCACGACATCGACGACGGCGTGCGTTCCGGGCTGCTTGACATTGAACAACTGGCTGGAGTCGATCTGTTCGAGCGCCACCGGCGCGAAGTCGCGCGGGATTATCCGCGGCTTGCGGATCGGCGGCGGCTGTACGAAATCATCCGCCGGATGCTCAGCGCCCAGGTCTATGACGTGATTGACGCCACCCGCGCCGCGCTGGATGCCGCCGCGCCGCATGATGCCGATGCCGTGCGCTGCGCCGGGCGTCCACTGGTACTGTTCAGCCCGGCGATGCGCGCGCAATCTGCACGGCTCAAGGGCTTTCTGCGCGTCAATCTGTACCGCCATCCGCAGGTGGAGGGGACCATGAATCAGGCCAGACAAGCCGTGCGTGAATTATTCGCGGCTTACCTTGATGGCCGCGCGGCCATGCCGCCGTCTTTCGCCCGGCGCGCCGACCGGTCGCGCGCGGTGGCCGACTACATCGCGGGCATGACCGACCGTTACGCCATGCGCGAGCACGAAAAATTGACGGGGCGCGCATGGGCCGTCTGATACAACGGGACTTTCATCATGAACGCCAAACACGCACATAAGACTGCCGGAACATCGGGCAGCGTGCGGCCTGAAGCGGTGGCATCCGCGCTGGCCGAGCTGCGACCGGGCCAGTCGATTGAACTGCTCAAGGAACTGCACATCCTCACGCGCGACGGGCGGATCAACCAGGACTCACGGCGCAAGCTCAAGCAAGTCGAGCATCTGGCGCAGTTCATCGAACAACTGATTGCCAGCATCACGCCCTATGGCCCGGCGCTGACGCTGGCCGACCACGGCGCGGGCAAGTCGTATCTGGGTTTCATCCTCTATGACCGGTTGTGGGGCGCGCCGGGCGCCAGCGGCGCGGCGGATGCGCCCGGCACGGTTTACGGTATCGAAACGCGGCCCGAACTGGTCGAGCATTCGCGCGCGCTGGCCGCGCGCCTGGGCTTTGCGCACATGCGCTTTCTCAACATCGCCGCCGCCGACGCGGCGCGCGCCGAGGGTCTGCCCGAACGCATCGACCTGGTGACCGCGCTGCACGCCTGCGACACCGCCACCGATGACGCGATTGCCTTCGCGCTGGAAAAACAGGCTCAGACGCTGGCGCTGGTGCCCTGCTGCCAGGCCGAAGTGGCGGCATGTCTGCGCCAATCCAAGGCGTTGCAACTGGCGCGCAGCCCGCTGGCGGAACTGTGGCGGCGGCCCCTGCACACGCGCGAAATCGGCAGCCAGTTGACCAACGTGCTGCGCTGCCTGTATCTGGAATCGCAGGGCTACCAGGTCACGGTCACGGAACTGGTGGGCTGGGAGCACAGCCTGAAGAATGAGCTGATCCTGGCGCACCGCACCGGCAACGCCAAGCACAGTGCGGGGCAGCGCTTGCGCGCGCTGCTGGCCGAGTTCGGGCTGCAAGCCTTGCTGCCGCTGCGCTATCCGCGGCTGACGGCGGCGGATGCTGAAGCGGGAAATACGGATCGCGCTTAGGTCTGATGGGCGGGATCGGGCGGCGCGGCCCGCTGCGCCGGCTTGGGCCGGAATGCCGCGCACACATCCGGGCGGGTTTGCAGATACGGCCCGCCAATCAGGTCGATGCAATAGGGCACGGCGGCAAAGATGCCGGGCAGGACGGCGCGCCCGTCCGCGTCTTTCAAGCCTTCCAGCGTTTCGGCAATTGCCTTGGGCTGGCCGGGAAGGTTGATGATGAGCGTGCGTTTGCGGATCACCGCCACCTGACGCGAGAGGATGGCGGTGGGCACGAAACGCAGGCTGATTTGCCGCATCTGTTCGCCAAAGCCGGGCAGTTCCCGCTCGGCCACCGCCAGCGTGGCTTCGGGTGTTACGTCGCGCGGCGCGGGGCCGGTGCCGCCGGTGGTCAGCACCAGCGCGCAGTCTGTATCGGTCAGATCGACCAGCGCTTGGCTGATGACGGGTTGTTCGTCGGGAATCAGGCGCTCCTCAAACGTGAGCGGGTTGACCAGCGCGCGCGTGAGCCAGCCGCGCAGCGCGGGCAGGCCAGCATCGGCATACACGCCGGCGCTGGCGCGGTCGCTGATGGAAACGATGCCGATGCGCACGGACTGGAGCGGGAAGTCGGTAGTCATAGGGCGTTATCCTTACACATTTGCGTTATCTAAGCGATTGCCGCGACAGTTCATGGAATCCTTGCCCATCATTCCGGCCAAGCGTTACTTCACCATAGGCGAGGTGGCCGATCTGTGCGCGGTCAAGCCCCACGTGCTGCGCTACTGGGAACAGGAATTCACGCAACTGCGCCCCCTCAAGCGGCGCGGCAACCGGCGCTACTACCAGCATCACGAGGTGCTCATCATCCGCCGCATCCGCTCGCTGCTCTACGAACAGGGTTTTACCATCAGCGGCGCGCGCGCCCATTTGCAGGGAACCAGGCAGCCCGTGACGGTGGCTGAAGGCCAGGCCGCCGCGTTTGATCTGCGCGCCGAACTGCTAACGATCCGTGCGCTGCTCGCCGCCCAAGAACTGGAGGGCGCGATATAATTTCACGTTTTCGGCGTGTAGCGCAGCCTGGTAGCGCACTTGCATGGGGTGCAAGGGGTCGCGAGTTCGAATCCCGCCGCGCCGACCAGAAAGTTTTTACAATATACAGTGCCGCGCGGCTGTAGCTCAGTTGGATAGAGTACTTGGCTACGAACCAAGGGGTCGTGGGTTCGAATCCTGCCAGCCGCGCCACTTTAATCAATGGGCTATGTTCTTTTAGGGCATAGCCCATTTTTCATTTGCGTGACTTGTTCAATCGGCCTATCCGCCGCTGAGGCCATGTGCTTTATTCTTGCGCATCATGGCCCATACGCTCAAGCTGTCGATCCACGCCACGCCCGGCGCGCGGCACACTGAGGCGGTGGGCGCGCGCGGTGCCGCGCTGCGCGTGCGTCTGGCCGCGCCGCCGGTCGATGGCAAGGCCAACGCCGCGCTGCTGGCCTGGGCCGCGCGGGCGTTCGGCGTACCGCAGCGGCAGGTCGAACTGCTGCACGGCGCGTCGGGCCGCCAGAAGACGCTGGCCATCCATCTGCCCGATGCCGCCGCCTTGCAGGCCGCGCAAGCGTTGGTGGCGTGCTGGATGGGCGCGTGAGCATGAAGTAAAACGCCTACACATGAGCGGGTTCTCCACCCTTTTGCAGCCAGGCAATGCCTAGCTGTTGATGCCTCGCGCGATCCTGCTTGGCGTTTTGCTGGACCTGGAACCGTGCCATTCTAAGACGATGATGGCCGCTTTCTTCATCATCGTCATTCACGGCACCCTGGCGCGGGCTCCGATGTCAGCAGTCATGCTGACGGCAATGATTCTTGTGTTACAATATTTCCATTGATATTGAAATATTGAGTAAAATCTCTGCCATGAATGAATCCCAAGCGCTCAATGCTTTCGCCGCACTCTCCCAGGAAACGCGGCTGCGCATCGTTCGCCTGTTGGTGACAGCAGGGCCGGACGGGCTTTCGGCTGGCGCGATTGGCAAGACCCTGGATGGCGATGGCGCGTCGTCCTCGCGCATGTCCTTTCATTTGAGCCATCTCGAACATGCCGGTCTGGTCGTGTCGCGCCGCGCAGGGCGTTCAATCATCTACAGCGCTGACTTTGCGGCGCTCTCCGGTCTCATCGCCTTTCTCATGCGCGATTGCTGCCAGGGGCATCCCGAAGTGTGCGGCCCGGCGGTTGCTGCGCTGGCGTCTTGTTGCAAACCTGGGAAAAGGGCGACCCATGTCTGATGCAAGCTCACATACGGGCAAGACCGAACGCAGCTACAACGTGCTCTTTCTCTGCACGGGCAATTCGGCCCACTCGATTCTTGCCGAGGGCATCCTCAACGGGACGGGCAGTGGGCTTTTTTACGCCTTTTCGGCGGGCAGCCACCCCAAGGGCAAGGTGCACCCGCGGGCGCTCGCCACGCTGCAACGCCTGCACTTGCCGGCTTCCGGCTATCGCAGCAAGAGCTGGGACGAGTTCGCGGCGCCCGGTGCGCCAGTGTTCGACTTCATCCTGACCGTTTGCGATAACGCCGCAGGCGAAGTTTGTCCAGTGTGGCCGGGTAAACCTGTTTCGGCCCACTGGGGCATGCCTGACCCGGCCGTTGTCGAAGGCACCGAAGAACGGCAGCGCAAAGCATTCATGGACGCGGCCATTACGTTGCGCCGCGGCATTGATCTGTTTCTGGCCCTGCCGCTTCATCGCCTGGATGCCGTGTCCTTGCGGGACAAGCTGCGCGAAATCGGCCAAATGAATGGCGCATGCTTTTCTTAATGAGAGAAGACGCGCGCCCATTTTTCAACCGTTTCAACAGGAGCAATGTATGACGACAACTGATGTGAAAGAAACCGTCCGCCAAACCTATGGCGATGCGGCCCGCCGTGCGGCGGCTGGAACAAGCGCCTGCTGCGGCAGCGGGAACTGTTGCGGCGGCCCCAATGCGCGGGCGGTGCAAAACCCGATCACCTCGAATCTGTACGAAGCCGCCCAGACCAGCGGTCTGCCGGTCGAGGCCATGCTGGCGTCGCTCGGCTGCGGCAACCCGACGGCGCTGGCGGAACTTGCGCCGGGCGAGATTGTGCTCGACCTGGGTTCTGGCGGCGGAATCGACGTGCTGCTGTCGGCCCGGCGCGTGGGGCCGGGCGGCAAGGCTTATGGACTGGACATGACCGACGAGATGCTGGCGCTGGCGCGCGAAAACCAGCGCAAGGCCGGCGTGCGCAATGTCGAGTTCCTCAAGGGCGAGATAGAGCATATTCCGCTGTCGGACAACGCGGTCGATGTCGTTATCTCCAACTGCGTCATCAACCTTTCGGCGGACAAGGATCAGGTGTTGCGCGAGGTCTTTCGCGTGCTCAAGCCCGGCGGGCGCTTTGCCGTCTCGGACATTGTGACGCGCGGCGAAATGCCCGATCCATTGCGCGGCGACATGCAATTGTGGGCGGGCTGCATCGCGGGCGCGCTGCAAGACACCGACTACGCGGCCAAGCTCGCCGCCGCTGGGTTCGAACGGATCGGCATTGAGCCGACCCGCATCTATACCGCCGAGGATGCCCGCGATTTCCTGGATACAAAGCACGCCGGCCTGGCCGCCATCGCCGACCAGATTGCAGGCAAGTTCATGAGCGCTTTCGTGCGGGCGGTCAAGCCAGCCGCTTGTGGTTGCGCCTGTAGCTAAATCCACTCATTACCCAGAAGCAAGCCATGACCGCTGAAATTGCTTCCAAAATCCGTGCGTCTGCTGAAGCGTCCTTCGCTTCAGGCCTCTTTTGCGCGGAAAGCGTCCTGCTTGCACTAGCCAGGGATCAAGGCCTTGAAAATGAATTTTTCCCCAAAATAGCGAGTGGTTTCTGTAACGGGATGGCTCGTACCTGCGGCACTTGTGGCGCGGTTACCGGCGCAATTATGGGGCTAGGCCTTTTCCTTGGCCGCTCTCAACCGGACGAATCAATCCAGCCGGTCTATGTGGCGACCGAGCGCTTTATTGGTGAATTTGAGCGTGCGTTCGGCTCTCGTGATTGTCACGTTTTATTGGG
>JAIRQU010000185.1 GCA_031256305.1 Burkholderiaceae bacterium | reverse complement strand
CAGCCTGCGCATCGGCATCCCCTTGTTCAGCCGCCTTGCGATACCACTGTGCGGCCTGACCGTAGTCCTGCGGCACGCCTTGGCCCTCGGCATAGGCCACGCCCAAGTTGTACTGCGCAGGGGCAAACCCTTGTTCAGCCGCCTTGCGGAACCACTGCGCGGCCTGACCGTAGTCCTGCGGCACGCCTTCGCCCTGGGCATAGCAGACGCCCAAGCGGACCTGCGCAGCGGCATTCCCTTGTTCAGCCGCCTTGCGGAACCACTGCGCGGCCTGACCGTAGTCCTGCGGCACGCCTTTCCCGTTGTCATAGAGCAGGCCCAAGCTGAATTGGGCATATGGGTTGCCTTGCCGCGCCTCGGACATCAGGATTTGCAGCGCAGCGCTATTGCCCGAAGCGGCTTGCCTTGTAAGGCCGTCCGCTTGCCCGGCGGTCAAATCGGCCCAGGCGTTGACGCGCGCTAAAATGGCGCGGAACATGCGCGGCAGACTTGGCATGGCTCTTCCTTCCCGGTAGGTGCAATTAACGGATTATTTTATGATAATAATGACATGAATTGCCCCGTTTTCAGGAAGCCATCGGCCATGAATGCCGCCGCGCGGCACACGGCCCGGCTGCGGCATAACCCGGCCTTGCGCACGGGCATAAAAGCGGACGTAAAAAACCGGCGCGCCCCAGCAAGGCCGCGCCGGTTCAGCCGCTTACCCCGGCATCATTTACCCAGGCATCAATTGACCTGGCTGGCCGCCGCCTGGGGGTTGGCTAAAGGATGGTGCCGCACATGCGGCACCGCGCCGGGGTGGCCGTGCCGCTCAAACCGCTCGTGCATTTTGTGCCGCCAAAAATCCAGCGCGCGCTGGTCAAAAATTTTCTGCTGCCCAGGCGTCAATTGCCCATAGAAGGTTTTGATGGCCTCGCCCATTTGCTTGAAGCGCTGCTGGCGCTCGGCCATGCGCTGCGCCATGCGGTCGATGCGTTCGGGCGTGGTCAGCCTGGCCCAATCGCCGCGCTGGCCCGCCGGTTGCGGCGGCGCGGGCGGCTGCATGGCCGTGGTGAACTGGTTCCACGCGCCTTCTTGATCGGGCGTGATGCCCAGCGCGGCTTTGAAATGGGCCATGTGCTCGGCGCGGCGCTGGGCCATGCGCTCGCGCCACTGTTCGGGCGTGATGTGCCGGTGTTCGGCTGCGGGCGCGCCGGGCGCGGGCGGCGCGAGCGAAGCGCTTTGCTGCGCCAGGGCAACCGTGCCCAGGCCCGCCAGCGCGGCGGCCGCCAGCAAGCGCCGGGGTGCATGAATGAGGGTGCGATACATGAAACAATTTCCTTTCAAGAGATCGGAATCGGACAAAGATCAAACGACAATCCGCTAACGCGCCGCGCCATCGAAATGTTGACCGCGCGCCGCCGCTTGCGCAAGTCTCAAGTATTGCGCTTGCCCAGCGGTCTGTACAGGCGCAATGCAGGTCTGCGCGCGCGGCTTCAGCCCGGCTTAAGCTGGAATCGGGGAGGTAACGCATCGGACAGTCTCCCCGCCTTGATTATTCCTGTTGAACGTCATCTTCGGGCCACAGCGGCCCGCCTGGCCGTTGCGCGCGGCGGTTCAGGGCCTGCGCCAGCGCCGCATCCGCGCCCGGCGGGCCGATGAGCGTGAAGCGCTGGCGCGCGCGCGTCAGACCGGTGTAGATCAGCTCGCGCGTGAGCACCGGCGACAGGTTGCCGGGCAGCAGCAGCGCGGCGTGCCCGAATTCGGAGCCTTGCGCCTTGTGTACGGTCATGGCCCACACGGTTTCGACGGCGGGCAGGCGCGCGGCGGAAAGCCAGCGCACGCCGCCGCCGTGCTCCGGCGCATCTTGCGCAAAGGCCACGCGCAGCGCCAGCCCGGCGGACGGATCGGGCTGGCCACGGGCGTCAAAGCGCGCCGGGATGCGCAGCGCCAACCCCACGTCGCCGTTCATCAAGCCCAGCCCCGCGTCGTTTTGCGTGACCAGCACGGGCCGGCCCGCATACCAGAGATCATCGGGCCGGGCCGTTAGCGCGCCCGTCGCGCGCAACAGGGTTTCGATGGCGGCGTTGAGGGCGGCGACGCCCCAAGGCCCCTGGCGCAGCGCGCACAGCAACTGAAAGCCCTCCAGGCCGCGCAGCAATTGCGCCGCCCAGCCGTCCCACGCCGCGCGCGGCGCGCCGGGCGCGGGGCGGGTGGCGCGCAGGGCGTGCAGCATCCGCGCCGGGCTGGCCTGGGTTTGATCGAGCGCCAGCGCGCGCAAAGCGGGATCGCGCGCCAGGTCATCACTGGTTAGTTCAACGCGACGCAAATCCGGTAACGGCCCCGCCAGCAGTACGCGCACCGCCGCCGCGTCGCCCGCGTGGACGGCAGCGGCCAAGCGCCCGATGGCGCTGTCCGCGCCAAAACGGCGACTGGTGCGCAGCATGGCAACGGTTTGATCCAGCGGCACCCGGGAGCCGCCGTTGGCGATATACTTGATCAAAAGTAACCTTTGGGTATTTCTTCCCACCTGGCGTACAGGGTGATGTCGCCGTCAGGCGTAAAGGAATCCCCGGCGTTGTAATTAACGCCCCTAGCGTCCGCTTCGGCGTTCCAGCCCCTGAAGGCGCGGCCGGGAAAGGAAAATCCCGCGTTGCCCGGAAGCGTTACCGGATCGCCCGGGGGAACCGTTTGCGCGGGAGGCGTAACGCCCGTCCCGCCGTTAAGGTTAAACGTAACGGTATAATTTTTGACGGGCTTTTTCCCGAGCGCCTTTTCCCGCAGCGTCTCAAGATCGCCGCCGAGACTGCACGAAACGAGCAGAAAAACAAGGCTTACCGGTACGGCAATTTTTACCAACAACTTCCGCATAATCAAACCCCCTTAACAGATT
>JAIRQU010000023.1 GCA_031256305.1 Burkholderiaceae bacterium | reverse complement strand
GGAACTGGCCCTTCTTGATATTGACGGGTCTGCCCGACTGCGCCACGGCGCGGATGAAATCGGTCTGCCGACACAGAAAGGCTGGCGTTTGCAGCACGTCCGCCACGGCGACGGCGGGGGCGATTTCGGCCTCGGTATGCACGTCGGTGAGCACCGGCACGCCAATTTCCTTTTTGACGCGGGCCAGAATTTCCAGCCCTTGCGCCATGCCCAGGCCGCGGAAACTCGCGCCACTGGAACGGTTGGCCTTGTCGAAGCTGCTCTTGAAAATGAAGGGGATGCCCAGCGCAGCGGTGATCTCCTTGAGCTGCCCGGCCACGTCCAATTGCAGTTGCGCGCTTTCAATCACGCAGGGACCCGCGATCAGGAACAACGGCCTGTTCAGGCCGGCCTCGAATCCGCACAGTTTCATGCCACGGCTTTCAGATTGGCGCGAGACCCGCCTTGGCGCGCGCTCTGGTGATCCAGGGCGGCCTTGACGAACGCATTGAACAGCGGGTGTCCGGCCCAGGGCGTGCTCTTGAATTCCGGGTGGAATTGCACACCGATGAACCACGGGTGCATGGTTTGCGGCAACTCGATGATCTCGGTCAGGCGCTCGCGCTGGGTCAGCGCGGAAATCACCAGCCCGGCCTGCCGCAAGCGGTCCAGGTAATGGACGTTGGCCTCGTAGCGGTGGCGGTGGCGCTCGGTTACCACGTCGCCGTAGATGCCATGCGCCAGCGTGCCCGGCTGCACGTCAGCGCTTTGCGCGCCCAGACGCATGGTGCCGCCCAGGTCCGACTGCGCGTCGCGGCGCTGGACGCTGCCGTCCTGGTCCCGCCACTCGGTGATGAGGGCGATGACCGGGTGCGGCGTTTGCGGGTCGAACTCGGTACTGTTGGCCCCGTCCAGCCCCGCCACGTCGCGCGCGTATTCAATGGTCGCCACCTGCATCCCCAGGCAAATGCCCAGGTACGGCACCTTGCGCTCGCGCGCAAAGCGGGCGGTGGCGATCTTGCCCTCGATGCCGCGCTTGCCAAAGCCGCCGGGCACCAGGATGGCGTCGTAGTCGGCCAGTTGCGCAATCGTGGCCGGGGTAATGGTTTCCGAGTCGATGTGCGCGATGCGTACCCGCGCGTGGTTGCGCATTCCCGCATGGCGCAGCGCCTCGTTGACCGACTTGTAGCTGTCGGTCAGCTCCACGTACTTGCCCACCATGGCGATGGCCACCTCGCGCTGCGGATGCTCGACCTCATGCACCAAGTCATCCCAGCGCTTGAGGTTGGCTGGCGCGGAATTGATACGCAGCCGGTCGCAGATCAGGCCGTCCAGCCCTTGCTCGTGCAGCAGGCGCGGCACCTTGTAGATGGTGTCCACGTCCTGCATACTGATGACGCCCCAGGCCGGCACGTTGGTAAACAGGCTGATCTTTTCGCGCTCTTCGTCGGGTATGGGCCGGTCAGCGCGGCACAGCAGCGCATCGGGCTGAATGCCGATCTTGCGCAGCTCCTGCACCGTGTGCTGGGTGGGCTTGGTCTTGAGTTCGCCCGCCGCCGCCAGCCACGGCAGATACGTCAAATGCACGAAGGCGCTGTAATTGGGACCGAGCTTGAGGCTGAACTGGCGCACCGCTTCGAGAAAAGGCAGCGATTCGATATCGCCCACCGTGCCGCCGATTTCCACAATCGCCACGTCCACCGCGCCGGGCGTGCCCATGCCCGCGCCGCGCTTGACAAAATCTTGAATCTCATTGGTTACGTGCGGAATCACCTGCACGGTCTTGCCCAGGTAGTCCCCGTGGCGCTCTTTTTCCAGCACGCTCTTGTAGATCTGTCCCGTGGTGAAGTTGTTGGCCCGGCGCATCCGCGTGGTGATAAAGCGCTCGTAGTGCCCCAGGTCCAGGTCGGTTTCCGCGCCGTCGCCGGTGACAAACACCTCGCCATGCTGAAACGGACTCATCGTGCCCGGATCCACATTCAGATACGGGTCCATCTTGACCAGAGTGACTTTGAGGCCGCGCGATTCCAGAATAGCCGCAAGAGAAGCCGCCGCGATGCCCTTGCCCAAGGAGGACACTACGCCGCCGGTGACGAAGACGAATTTGGTCATGTCAGTCGAAGGCTGCTAGCGCCCCCGCCGATGGAAAAGGCGATTATAAAAACGCCAGGCCGTCAAATGGCGTGAATCCGTACCGGAGCAGGAAAGCCCGCCGCTTCGATCAGATCGGGCAGCAGTGTCCGCCAGTCGCACGCCACGCGCAGCAGACGCACCTGATCCTCGTCCATCAGGCCGGCGCGCACGCACTGGCGGGCGAAAGCCAGCAGGCCATCGTAGTAGCCGCCGGTGTTGAGCAGCCCCAGCGGCTTGTCGTGATAGCCCAGTTGCCGCCAGGTCCATATCTCGAACAGTTCCTCGAACGTGCCAATGCCGCCGGCCAGCGCAACAAAAGCGTGCGCGCGCTCGGCCATCTGGCGCTTGCGCTCGTGCATGTTGGGCACCACGATCAGTTCGGTGCAGCCGCGGTGCGCGTGCTCAAGCTCGACCAGCGCCTGCGGAATCACGCCCACCACCGACGCGCCCGCGGCCAGCGCGGCATCGGCCACGACGCCCATC
>JAIRQU010000209.1 GCA_031256305.1 Burkholderiaceae bacterium | reverse complement strand
TGACCGAATAGAACACCATCGACCAATCCCAGGTTTCGATGACCCAGGCCGCGAACGCCGGAGCCACCGCCGATGCGCCGATCAGACACACGGCATACCAAAGGCTGGCCCTGAAGCGCTCGGACAGGGGAAACATCAGCGTGATCAGGATGCGGGAACTGGTAAAGAATGCGCCGCCGCCGGCGCCCAGCACTAGACGCGCCAGAACCATCTGGTCGATGCTGTTGCTTTTGGCGCAGCCCCACAGCCCGCCCATGAACAGCACGATTGTGGCCAGCAAAAAACGCTTATAGCCAAAGCGCATCGTCAGGCGCTGTTGTAGCACGATGGTAATTAGGCTGCCCACCGCATAGGAGGCTTGGGCGCGCACAAATTCTTCGGGCGCGGCGTCCACGCCGCCCATAATGTAATTGGCGCCAAAGATGAACATGCCATTCTCGAAGAATTCCAGCCCCACCAGCAATCCCAGCAGGAATATCAGAAGATTCTTGTGTTGCGCGCGCATGAAGGCGTGCCGGCGCGCCTTCATGCGCAGCTCGGCCAGCGGGACGGTTACGGCGGTGCGGGTCATGCGGGGAGCTTTGGGACGGCCTGATGGATGCCCTCGGAGGGCGCTTGCATGAGCAATTGCGTGTTGAGCGCGCGCAGATCACGCATGACCGGCGTGAAATGGGCCACGCCCGACCATACTTGCTGGTACACCGCGTGCGCCTTTGGCAGGCAGCGCGCCAGCTTGCGCTGGCCGGCCGCCGTCAATGTCAGGTTGAGCGTGCGCCGGTCCTCGCGCGAAGGCGCGCGCATCACCAGTTTTTGCCGGGCCAGCGCGTCCAATATGCGCGTGACCTGCGTGCGCGTGGCGTCCAGTAATACGCTCAAATCCGAAGGCCGCAACGCCTCGTCGTTGCACAGCGAAATGGACACCAGCGCCAGATAACCGCGCATGTCGATTCCCTCGCGCGCCAGCGCCGCATCCATGCGCGCGCGCAACAAGGCCGCGGCGCGCATCAACAGGCGCGTGGCCAGGATTTGCGGCACAGGCGCGCCTGCATGGCGCTCCAGAGAGCGCCGCAGCTCATCTTCGTAGGACATAGAGGGAAGGCCGGGGAAACGACAAACATCACGGCATTACGCCGCGATCAGCCACGACCGCTTACGCATGAAATAATTTCATTTGTAATGATATGCGGATGGGTCAATATGTGCTTGACCGGAAGCGATAGCCCCGTAAAACATGAGGGGCATTGACGGCATGAAGACTTTTACGCTGCCGCGCAACCGGCAGTTGCCAGACAGTTGCCATAGGGTCGTACTATGAATAGAATAACCTTGCTACTGATATGGTAGTCAGCAAAGGAGAACCCAATGGCATGGCATCTTTTATTCGGCAGCGATATCGGCTTGTTGAGCTTGTTCACCATCGTATTCATCATCTGCATGGCGATCTACTTGGTGTTCTTCGTGCGCAACAGGATACGCGAAGACGAGCGTAATCACAGATTGGAGCGCTAAATAGAGCGCCAAGGGCGCGGGGGCGATTGGAAACCAGGTTCCCGATGTGCGTCCGCAGTCCTTGATTTTCTTGACGGTTAGCCCGCCCGCGGCGCGTTGTTAGCGTCGTGGGCGCGCCGCTGCGGCAGAGCGTTAGTCTTGCGCCGGTTGTTCCTGCGTGTCGTTTGGCGTTTGCGTGTGACGAATGAAGGCGCGCGCCGCCCAAATGCCCGCTTCGTAGAGCAGGCACATCGGAATGGCCAGCGAGAGCATTGAAACAGCATCCGGCGGGGTGATGATGGCCGCGATGACGAATGCCAGTACGATGAAGTAGCTGCGGAATTTAGGCAACTTTTCGAGGGGCACGATGCCCAAGCGCGCGAGCACGACCACCGCCACGGGCACCTCGAACGCCAGGCCGAAAGCCAGGAACATGGTCAGCACGAAACTCAAGTATGCTTCGATGTCCGGTGCGGCGGTAATGCTTCTGGGGGCAAAGCGCTGAATGAAGGCGAACACGCGCCCAAAAACCAGAAAGTAGCAGAACGCCACGCCCGTGAAGAACAGGATAGTGCTGGAGATGACCAAGGGCAGCACCAGGCGTTTTTCGTGCGCGTACAGGCCCGGCGCGATAAAAGCCCACGCCTGGTAGAGCACCGCCGGCAATGCGATCAGGAATGCCGTCATCAGCAAAATCTTGATCGGCACCATGAACGGCGAGATGACCGAGGTAGCGATCATCGTGGAGCCGTGCGGCAGATGCGCCACCAATGGCGCGGCCAGCAGGTCATACAAGCGGCTTGGCCCCGGATACAGCGCCAGCACGAGCGCAACGATGGCCACCGCGACGATGGATTTGATGAGCCGGTCGCGCAGCTCCATCAAGTGCTCGACAAAGGGCTGCTCGCTATCAGCCAGTTCGTCCTGGCCGGTTTGAGGTTTTTGCGGTGCGTCGGGCTTGGGCGTGGTCATGGAACGGGAAAACCGCCAAGCCGGTTCAAGCCGGCCTGCGGAAAATGGAAGCGGGCGCGAGGATCAGGCACCCGGCATTTGCTTGGGGCGATAGCGCGCCACGCGCGCTGAGGCCGAAAGAATGTGCCGCCGCACGCCCGCGCGCGCCTTGTACCACTGGGGCGTCGCGCCGCGTCTGACGCGCCATTTCTTGCGCGGGAGGCGGTATGACGGCGCGGGTTCGGCGGCGCTGGCAATAGGGGCCGTGGCACGGCTAGTGCCCGTGTCCGACAGCGCCGATGAGATGCTGCGCATTTCCTGGTCGAAGCTGGCCCCTGCCTGGCGGATACTGCGCTCGACCTCGCGCCCGGCTTGTTCGACCGTGTCCTTCATGCGCTTGATCTCGTCAATGTCCATGGCCCGGTTGACTTCGGCCTTGACGTCGCTGATGTAGCGCTGCGCCCGACCCAGTAGCGTGCCGACAGTACGCGCCACGCGCGGCAGTTTTTCTGGCCCGACCACGATGAGGGCGACAGCGCCGATCAGCGCCATCTTGGTGATGCCCAGATCCAGCATGTGAGCAGTTTTGGCTTAAAACAAAAGTTGCAAGCCGGTCAATTTTTTTCCGTGGCTTGCACGTCGATGGTCTGCGCCGTGGCGGCGGTTGCGCTGTTGGCGATTTGTTCGGGCGGCTGCAGGGCGGGACTGGCTGGGTTTTCAACCGAACCGTCGTGCATTCCGTCCTTGAAGCCTTTAACCGCTTGACCCAAGTCGCTTCCTATGTTCTTGAGCTTTTTGGTGCCGAAGATCAGGACCACAATCACCAGAATGAGTATCAGATGGATTGGGGATAAACCAAACATATATCACTCCTCGCGCCCGGTGCGGAATGGGGCGCAGTCATCATTGCAATTTTAGAACCATGCCGCGCGCCGCGCCCGCGGCGTGCGCTTCAGCCCCACTTCCAGGGGCGCGGCCCGCCCAGCACATGGATGTGCAGATGCTGCACTTCCTGCCCGCCGTGCGCGCCGGTGTTGATGATGATGCGCCAGCCGCCGCCGGGATACGGCGCGCAGCCCTGTTCCAGCGCCAG
>JAIRQU010000269.1 GCA_031256305.1 Burkholderiaceae bacterium | reverse complement strand
TCAGGCTCTCCGGGGAGATCACCGGGTACATGAAGCGGTAAATCGTTACGTCGGGCACCTGCGCGATGAACTTGGTAAATACCTTGCAGATGGGGCAGTTCGGGTCTTCAAAGATGGCCATCTTTCGTGTGCCCTGGCCATGCACTTCTTTGATGGCCTGATCCAGCGACAGGCTCTTGAAGTCAATCCTGTTGATCTGCTCGTCCATCGCCTGCGTCAGATCCTTGCGCTCTTTCGTGTCGATCAGCGAGGCGTTGACGAAGCTGTAGCGGCCTGATGTATCGGTGTAGAACACTTCGCCGTTGGTCTGCACGGCGTAGATGCCTGGCACGGGCGTGGCGGTAATGGCATTGACCGTGACCTTGCCGCCGGTGTTGTCCTGGATGGCCGCGCGCAGGGCGCGCTCCTTGTCCGCCGAAATGCCTTGGGCCAACGCGGCCAGCGCCATCAGGCTCAACAGGGCTACGGCTGCGCCGGGCCGGATGAGAGAACTGGGTTTCTTCACAGTGTTTTCCTTCTGGTGTTTGTTTAGACATCGACGGCGCGCACGCCCTTGGCCACGCGGCATTGCTCGACGGCGTTGCGTATCAGGTTGGCCACCGCCGCAGGCTCTTCAATGGCGTTGATCGTCACATGCGAGGTGGTTGCGTCGTGCGTCAGGAGCCTGACCTGCCCGCGGCCAAACAGGCTCTGGATGAGCGTGCCGCTGACCTGGATGTCGATGACGCGGTACAGCTCCAGCGTCTCCATTCGATGCACCACGATGCCCGAATGCTCCAGCAGACGCTGGTCGGTTAGCTCCCAGCGGTGATGGGATGTGCATAGGTAGCGCCAGGCGGCCCAGATTATCGGGATCACCAGCGGGCAGGTCAGCGCGGCTACTACATACACCCAGAAATTGCTTACCTGCCCTTCCGGTGATTGCCAGAGAAGTTTGCACTCGGGCTGGAAAATAGCGCCAGCGCTGGCAGTCATGCGCGCGGCCGCCTGCATCTGTTGCGGGTTAACGCCGGGGTCGATGCCGTAATCGTTCGCGTTGTTGGCGATCATGGGGGCAATGTCTTGCAAAAGTTATCGGGTACTACAACGATGCGTGTACAGTAACCGGGGTGCGCAAGCTGGTCAAGCGAAAACCGTCACAAAAATTTATAACGGTTTTCGCTTGACGGCGCAGTAAAAGTATGCTAGGCAAATAACAATGATCGGCAGACATACAGGCGGGAGAGGAAGGCTCGGTGTGACTTGTTCTTGGGCGACTGCCGGCTTGACGACTTCTGGCTCGAATACGCTTGCACCTTGCGCACAGCCAGTCTGCGCAATCTGCGCGGGTGCCTGTCTCATCATTTGCGCTGGCTGGCCATGCAAGGCATGTGCTGGCGCCGCGCCGATCACAACGATTTGCACCGGTATCTGCGCGCGCTGGTGGACAGGCAATTGGCCGATGCCACGCTGGGCCTGTATCGCTGGGCGCTGGCTCATCTGTATCACTGGGCGCACCGCGCGGGGCACCGCAACGATAATCCCGCCGCGGCGCTATCTCCAATGCGCCGGCGCCCGCGCACTTTGCGCTGGGTGCCTACGCGAGAACAGGTCCAGCACATGCTGCAAGCGCCCAACGTGCGCACTAATCGGGGCGTGCGCGATCGTTGCATCCTGGAGCTGCTCTATGCCACCGGAATGCGGGCCGCCGAATTACTCAGTCTCCAAACTTGGCAGATTGCCTGCGCGAGCCGGTGCATAACCATCACGGGCAAAGGCGACCGAGAACGCTTGGTGATCTTTGGCCAAGAAGCAACCTATTGGCTGGAACGCTATCTGCGTCAGGCGCGCCCTGGCCTGATCGCACAAGGCACGGGCTACGCCGCATCAAGCCGTGGCACATCCAGCCTGTTCGTTCATCCCACGCCCGGTTTGAGGCTGAACTACATGGCTCTGTGGCGCATGGTGCGCCGCCACGGACAGCGCGCTGGCTATCCCCTGTTCACGCCGCACGTGTTCCGGCACGCCTTTGCCACGCATTGCCATGACGCGGGCATGGATCTGGCTGCCTTGCAGATCCTGCTGGGACACGCGAACATCAACACCACCACCATCTACTTGCGCACATCCCTGGAGAAACTGCGAGCGCTGCTGGAGCGCCATCACCCGCGCGGGTTGCACTATCAGCCGTTCGAGCGTGTGCAACGCGGCAACGGTTCACGCTGATTTCTTACGGGTAAGCCAAATCTGGGACAATAGTCGCATCAACTTTGCGGAGAACATCGTCATGACTGCCGTCACTCTGTCGTCCAAAGGTCAACTTGTGCTGCCCGCCAAGCTACGGCAGCGCTTCGGTCTGGTCCCCGGCAGCCAGATGGAACTGATGGAGGAACCCGATGGTCTGCGGCTGATCGTTGCCCGCGCCGAGCAGGCGGTCAATGTCGAGTCGGGCTTTGGCATGTTCAAGCTCAACGCCAAGGGACGTGCGCGCCGACTGGCCGATTTTGACGCGACCAACCTGCTTGGCAAAACCGGACACAAGGCAAAACAGCCATGAAGGCCGTGGACACCAACGTGCTGGCGCGTTTCTTCGTCGATGATCCCGATGATCCGCAAGCTGCGCATCAACGCCCCGCCGCGCTGGCCGCGATGCGCGGGCGCGTGTTCGTGCCCGTTACCGTCCTGCTGGAACTCGAATGGGTGCTGCGCGGTTTCTACGAATTGCCGCGCGCGTCCATTTATCGGGCGTTGAGCGCGCTGTGTTCGTATGACAATGTAGTGATTGAAGGGCGCGTCCAAGTGCTCGCTGCGTTGCAGGCGTTCAAACAAGGGCTGGACTTTGCCGATGCGCTTCATCTGAACCGCGCTGCATCCTGCACGGCTTTGCTAACCTTCGACAAGCGTCTCATCCGGCGCTCTGCCGCATTGCAGAGCGCGGTGCCGTGCGAATTGCCCACGGCCGCGTAAATTTCAGCGCGTTCAGTCTGGCTCCCCCCTAGCCAGGCTCTCAAAGCGCGTCAGCGGTTTGAGGAAGGCCAGCTTGACCGCTCCCGTGGGGCCGTTGCGCTGTTTGCCGATGATGACTTCGGCCACGCCCGGTTCGCGCGAGTCTTTGTTGTAGTAGTCGTCGCGGTAGATGAACATGATGATGTCCGCGTCTTGCTCTATGGCACCCGATTCGCGCAGGTCGCTCATCATGGGTCGCTTGTCGTTGCGGCTTTCCACCCCGCGGTTGAGCTGCGAGAGCGCCAGTACCGGGCATTGCAGTTCCTTGGCCAGCGCTTTGAGACCCCTGGAGATTTCCCCCAGCTCGGTGGCCCGGTTCTCATCAGTGTTGGCGCTGCCGCTCATCAGTTGCAGATAGTCCACCACGATCAGTCCGAGCTTGCCGCATTGCCGGGCCAGGCGCCGCGCGTTGGCTCTAAGCTCGGCGGGTGTGAGGTTGGGCGTTTCGTCAATGTGCAACTGGATGGCGCGCAACCGCTCGATGGCCTCGGTCAGGCGCGGCCATTCTTCGTCGGTGAGCTTGCCCGTGCGCAAGTGGGTCTGGTCGATGCGGCCGATGGAGCCGACCATGCGCACGGCCAGTTGCGAGGCGCCCATTTCCATCGAGAATACGGCCACGGGCAGTCCTTCGTTGAGGGCTATGTGCTCGGCCATGTTGATGGCCAACGCCGTCTTGCCCATCGAGGGGCGCGCGGCCAGCACGATCAGCTCTCCGGCTTGCAGGCCGCTGGTCATGCGATCGAGGTCGTAAAAGCCCGTGGGCACGCCGGTGATGTCGTTGGGGTTGTCGGCCATCTCCTGCACGCGGTCGAGCAGGCTCACCACCAGCCGGTCCATGGATTGAAAGCCCTGCTTCATGCGCGAGCCTTCTTCGCCGATGTGGAAGATGCGCGCCTCGGCTTCGTCGAGGATTTTGTCGACCGCCTTGCCCTGCGGGTTGAAGGCGCTGGTGGCGATTTCGTCGCTGGCGGCCACCAGTTTGCGCAGAATGGCGCGCTCGCGCACGATCTCGCCATAGCGGCGGATGTTGCCAGCGCTGGGCACCGATTGCGCCAGCGCGTTCAGATACGCCAGCCCGCCCACATCGCCGGCCTTGCCCGCGCGCTGTAATTCCTCATGCACGGTAATCACGTCGGCGGGCTTGTTCTGGCCAATGAGCTTGCCGATGACCGCATAGACCAGGCGGTGCTCGTGGCGGTAGAAGTCGCTATCGACCAGCAGATCGCCGACCCTGTCCCAGGCGGCGTTATCGAGCAGCAGCCCGCCCAGCACGCTGGCCTCGGCTTCCAGCGAATGCGGGGGCACGCGCAACTGCACGATCTGGCGCTCGGCGGCCGCGTCGTTGTCGGCAAAGTCGGGATAAGCGGGGTAAGTGGCGGGAGTCGTGGTAGAAACAGGCATGATTCAGATCGTAGACCGGCTTCGGTGTCTTGTCATCGGAAAAGTCTGTGCGTAAGCCAGGAACGAGCTGTGGAAATACAGCCAGACAAATAAGACAACGTATGAACAAGTTGGGAACAGAGTGGGTATAAGTCTGTGGATCACGCCCTGACTATCCGGTGGAAAGGCACCCTCCGCGCCCGCATAAACGGCAACCGCCTTGCCTCCCGTGTATAACACGGCAAGCAAGGCGGTTCAGGATACCCGCGGCTCAGGCAGGCAGGCTTAAATCACAATCAGGTCAAACCGTTTCGCCATACACCGACACCGTGATCTCGGCCACCACGTCGGTGTGCAAGGAAATTCCCACGGCCGTGTCGCCCACGATCTTGATCGGGCCGTTGGGCAGGCGAATTTGCGATTTATGCACATCAAAGCCCTGCTTCTTCAGCTCCTCGGCGATGTCATGGTTGGTCACGGAAC
>JAIRQU010000250.1 GCA_031256305.1 Burkholderiaceae bacterium | reverse complement strand
CAAGAACTTGACAGGCTTTGATGTCATGCCCGATGGTTCGTTCAATTTTGACGAGGTTGACCTGAAATAAGGTGTACCTGCACAGAGCTGGCGGCTTATCAGAGGGATGCTTTGCATGACGGATTGGCGATGCTGATTCATATCATCAAGCGGCTTGCAGGCGCGATACCGACTCTGGTGGCTGTCGCGGTTGCCGTATTCCTGTTTGTCCATGTGCTGCCGGGCGATCCGGCGCGGCTGGCCGCCGGCCCTGACGCGGACGAGGCCACGGTTGCGCTGGTGCGCCATCAGCTCGGTCTGGATCAGCCGCTCCCGGCGCAGTTCGTGCGCTATGTAGATCACTTGCTGCACGGCGACCTGGGGCAATCGCTGCGCACCAGACGGCCCGTGGCGCGCGAAATTGCCGACCGCTTCATGCCTACCTTGACCCTGACGCTAACCAGCATGGCATGGGCCGTGGTGTTTGGGCTGGCGGTGGGCATGGTGTCGGCCATTTGGCGCAACCGTCCGCCCGACGCCATCGGCATGACGCTGGCGGTTTCGGGCATTTCCTTTCCGCCTTTCGCGCTGGGCATGGCGCTCATGCAGATTTTCGCCGTGAAATTGGGCTGGCTGCCTGCCATCGGCGGTAGCTCGTGGCGACACTACATTCTGCCCTCCATTACCCTGGGCGCGGGCGTGGCGGCGGTGATGGCGCGCTTTACGCGCTCGGCCTTCATTGAGGTGATGCAGGAAGACTATGTGCGCACCGCGCGCGCCAAGGGACTGCCAGAATGGATCGTCATCCTCAAGCACACCTTGCGCAACGCGCTGATTCCGGTTGTGACCATGATGGGTCTGCAATTCGGATTTCTGCTGGGCGGTTCCATCGTTGTGGAAGCCGTCTTTGCCTGGCCGGGCATGGGCAGTTTGCTGGTCGAAGCGGTGAATATGCGCGATTACCCGGTCATTCAAGGGCTGATTCTGTTGTTCTCGCTCGAATTCATCGTCATCAACATTGCCGTGGATGTGCTGTACGTGCTGATCGACCCGGCTATCCGCTATCAATGAAAAGAGATATCCGCGCCATGTTCTCGACTGCGGTTTGCGCGTTGCGCGCAAATTCCGTGCCTGGGAGTCGTGTACGGACGCCGGCGCGCGAGTTTTGGCGCAAGTTCCGTCAGCAGCCGGTGGCCTTGGGCGCGGGCGTGTTTGTGCTGGCGCTGGTGCTGGTGGCACTGGCCGCGCCGTGGATCGCGCCTTTCGACCCCGAAAACTATTTCGACTATGACGCCCTCAACGCCGGGCCATCATGGGTGCATTGGATGGGCGTAGACGCTCTTGGCCGCGACGAGTTCAGCCGCATCCTGATGGGCGCTCGCATTTCGCTGGCGGCCGGTTTTGTGTCGGTGGCGCTGGGCGCTTTCGCGGGTACGCTCATGGGCTTGCTGGCCGGTTACTACGAAGGCTGGTGGGATCGCCTGGCGATGCGCGTTTCCGATGTGTTACTGGCGTTTCCAGGCATTTTGTTGGCCATCGGCGTGGTCGCGGCGCTGGGCGCCAATATGCTCAATGTCATTATTGCGGTGGCTGTGTTTAGCGTTCCGGCGTTCGCCCGGCTGGTGCGCGCAAGCACGCTCTCGATCAAGCATATGACCTATATTGAGGCCATGCGCAGCATCGGCGCGTCCAATCGGGTTATCGTGTTTCGCCACATTTTGCCGGGCACCATCTCTCCCATCGTGGTGTATGCGACGATGCGGATCGGCACCTCCATCATCACGGCGGCCAGCTTGTCTTTTCTGGGCATGGGGGCGCAGCCGCCCACGCCGGAATGGGGGGCGATGCTCAACGACGCGCGCGCCGACATGATGCTCGCGCCGCATGTGGCCATCTTTCCGGCGCTGGCAATCTTTCTGACCGTATTGGCCTTCAATTTGCTGGGCGACGGCTTGCGTGACGCGCTTGATCCCAAGCTTGGCCGCTAAATCATGCACGGCATTCCCCGCATCGGCGCGTTGCCTTCTGGAGCGCGTGACCTCATTAGCGACGTGGCCGGCGTTACCGTGGGGCATGTCACGCTGGCCGATGGCGCCATTCAAACCGGGGTTAGCGTGGTACTGCCGCACCAGCGCGACCCGTTTCTGTACAAAGCGCCCGCTGCCGCAACCGTCATCAACGGTTTCGGCAAAAGCGCTAGACTTATTCAGGTACGAGAGCTGGGCGTGCTGGAAACGCCGATAGCCCTGACCAATACCTTTGCCGTGGGCGCGGTGGCCTCGGCGCAAATCCGGCAAGCCATTGGCCGCCATCGGGAAATCGGGCGCGCATGGCCCACGCTCAATCCGCTCGTGTTTGAATGCAACGACGGTTATCTTAATGACATCCAGGTCGCGTCGGTGACAGAGCAGCACTACGCGCAAGCGTGCGCGAGCGCAACGGCCAGTTTCGAGCAGGGTTGCGTCGGCGCGGGGCGCGGCATGTCCTGTTTTGGTCTCAAGGGCGGGATCGGTTCGGCATCGCGCCTGGCCGTGCTGCGCGATGGACGGCGGTATGGATGCGGCGCGCTGGTACTGGCCAATTTTGGCCGCCTGGAAAACCTGTGCGTGGCCGGAAAGCCCTTGGGGCAATGGCTCTCAACGCATCACGCCAGCGCCGGCAGCGGCCACGCCGAACCGGACAAGGGGTCAATCATCACCATCATCGCTACCGATGCCCCCCTGGATGCGCGGCAGATCACGCGCCTGGCCAAGCGGGCCGCAGTGGCTTTGGCGCGCATGGGTTCGGCTTACGGACATGGCAGCGGCGACATCGCCCTGGCGTTTAGCACGGCTTATCAAATTCCGCACCATGCCCATGAAGCCATGCCGGCCTTGGCCATGCTGCATGAATCCCATATGGATGCGCTATTCGAGGCTTGTGCGCAAGCCGTCGAGCAAGCCATTGTCCATGCGCTATGGCATGCTGTGTCCGTGACCGGGCGCGATGGCCATCGGCGCCTGGCGCTTGTCGATGCGTTGCCCCAATGGCCCATGCTGCTGAATGGAAAATGAGCTTGAAGATTCTGGTTTCCATCGATATTGAAGGCGTGGCCGGTGTTATGCACCCCGAACAAACGCGCGGCGGCTGTTCTGAGTATGAGCGTGCGCGCGCGTGGATGACCGATGAGGCCAATGCCGCCATCCGCGGCGCCTTAACCGGCGGCGCCACGCAAGTGCTCGTCAACGACGCGCACGGCAGTTTTCATAACTTGCTGCTCGAACGAATTGATGAGCGCGCGCGCGTCATCACCGGCAAGCCCCGGACCTTGGGCATGATGGCCGGCGTTGAACAAGGCTGTGACGCCGTTTGCATGATCGGCTATCACGCCAGCGCGCAGACTGCGGGCGTACTGGCCCACACCATCAACAGCTTTGCGTTCAGACGGGTTCGCGTCAATGGCCGGGAAATGGGAGAGGCGGGTTTGTACGGCGCGCTGGCCGGAGAATTTGGCGCGCCGGTGGCGCTGTTATCGGGCGACGATGTGTTTCTGGCTGAAACGCTGCCCCTGTTTCCGGGCGCCATCGGCGTGGAAACCAAATGCGCGCAAGGTTATGCGGCCTGCGCCAGCCTGACGCCCACGCGCGCATGCCGTGAAATTCAGCAGGCCGCCCAGACTGCCATGTCCAGGATACCCGATTTGCGGCCTTTCACCATCACCGGGCCGCTTGAATGTGAGTTGACCGCGCAAACGCCGGGGCTGGCCGATTTGTTTTCCCAGTTACCCGGTTTGGAGCGGATGAGCGTCTGTGCGCTGCGCTTTCGCGCGGACACCATGCAATCAATCGTGCGGGTGCTCAACACGCTATCAGCCATGTCGTTCATGCTGCGTTAATTGAGCAGGCGGCCCGCATCGGCTATCCTTGCGCCTATCGCCACTGTTTTGCACATACGTGTCAGACCCACGCCCGTCCCACGGTGAGCGCCATGCCGGGCGCGAAGACAAGCGTGGCTTGTTCCAGAAGATCGCCGAGTTCATCCATCCCGGCCCGGATTCCACCGACGAGCTGATCGAGACGCTGGCCGAGGCCGAGGACAACGCCGTCATCGACGCCGAAAGCCGCGTCATGCTCGAAGGCGTGCTGCGCCTGGCGGACATGACCGCCGGCGACGCGATGGTGGCCGCGCCGCGCATGGATTTGCTCGACATCGACGCGCCGTATGACGAACTGCTCTACCAGATCATCACCACGGCGCATTCGCGCTTTCCGGTCTATCAGGGCGAGCGCGAAAACATCATCGGCATTCTGCTGGCCAAGGATCTGCTCAAGTTGCAGCGCGCGCCCGAACTGAACCTGCGCACGCTGCTGCGCCCGGCCGTGTTCGTGCCCGAAAGCAAAAGCCTCAACGATCTGCTGCGCACGTTTCGCCTCAACCGCAACCATCTGGCGATGGTGGTCGATGAATTCGGGCGCACGGCAGGGCTGATCACCATCGAAGACGTGCTCGAAGAAATCGTCGGCGAAATCGAGGACGAGTTCGACGACGGCGAGGCCGGGGGCGGCGACATCTTCGCGCTGGCCGACGACACCTGGCGCGTGGCCGGGGACACGCCGCTGGAGCGCGTCAACGAAGCTTTTGGCGCGCAACTGGCCGCGGCGCCGGACGACAGCGATCTGGCCGTGGCGTTCGACACCATCGGCGGGCTGATCGCGCACGAAACGGGCCACGTACCTCAGCGCGGCGAGCGCATCGGCCTGGGCGGCTTGCAGTTTCAGGTACTGCTGACCAAGGGCGGCGCGGTGCGCTGGTTCAAGGTCACGCGGACAGCCGATACCGGCGCGCCGCGTTAAGGGCGGTACGGTAAGGCGCAAGCCTGTTTTACCAGGGGCGAGAAAGACTCTCGTTCCAACAACGCCAGCCGCGGCCCGGCGCGCAGCGTCTGGAATCTGTCCAGTATTGCCTTTACGCCACGCCGCGAACAGACCAGCCGCGCGGCCTGGCGGATGTCATTTGCTGCGCAGAGGGCTGAAATGGCGATGGGTAATTTGTAACAAAATGTTATTAACTCGAAGAAGAATGATGTTATTTATAAGAATGGAATGCAGATAATGTCCTTGTTGTCATATCGGCTTTAAGTCATGCTGCCGGACAGGCTCAAACGGCTCCTTAACTTCGTGAATCCATCAAACTTCTCAACCGGTAATAATTCACAGTTTTGTTTTTGATTTTTGTCTATACTGTGCCTCATCGCTTTTAAGACGAGGTATGGATCATGGTTGGCAAAAGAGGCATGTCTTTTCTTCCCGCCCGGTTGCGATGGCAGCTTGCCAGGCTGCGGTTGCGGGCTTTACTGACTGCTGCCGGGGTGCTTGCGGCTGGGTTGTTGAGCGCAGGGTCAGCCAGCGCGCAATCTCTGCCAGCGCCAACCGCCGAGGTTCTTCCTTTTCCAACCGGCGAGGGAATCGTCTTTATTACGCAAGGCTACGACACCAATAAAAGCGGCGCCTACACGGACAGTATGCTCTACACCGCCGTGACGGCGGGGGATGGGACGACTACGTTCACTCCTTCTCCCAACGCATCTTCAATTCAGTACAACGCCGTAGGTTTTCACCCGTCGGACATGTACCTCTACGGCTTTCAGACAGGCACCAATAACCTGGTCAGGATCGGCCAGAATGGCGTGGTGCAGGTCCTCGGCGCGGTAACCGGGGGCGGTATCGTAACCGCGGCCAACAACGGCAGCCTGAACGCGGGCGCTTTCGGCGACGACACATGCACATTGGCCGATTGCACGGACATTCTGTTCGTGCGTGCAGGCAGCAACTCAACGCCGTACACCACGCTTCTCTATGAGGTCAACATCAACACCATGACGGCTACGTCTCAAACCCTGAGCCAGGCCGTGCCCAATACGGCGGACCTGACTTTCAGCCAAGGGTATCTGTGGTCGGTTTATGGCGCTGGCAATGGCACGGTAACGGTTTACCGGATTGATCCGGCCACCGGCACGGTCACGGTATTCAACAACGGGCAATTGCCAGGTACTACGACGACAAAGACGATTTCGACCACCGCGGTCATCGACCAGTCCTATGGCGCCCAGTGGACGTACGGCAACGGCGACATCGGCATCGCGGGCAATACCACGGGCGTG
>JAIRQU010000229.1 GCA_031256305.1 Burkholderiaceae bacterium | reverse complement strand
ATCGTTCTGGCCGCACGCGCCGCCCGAACTGGCGCGCGCCGCGCCCCGTACCGTGGTGTTGTCCGATGCGCTGATGGCCGCCGTCAGCGGTCTGCCGTCCTCGGCGGCGATGGGCTTCGTCATCGATTTGCCGCCTATGCCCGATTTGCTGCCCGGCGCGCCCACCGTGGTACTCGACCGCGTGCAGGACGCGGGCAATGCCGGGGCGATTCTGCGCAGCGCGGCGGCTTTTGGCTTCACGCAAATCGCAACCCTGGCCGGCACCGCGCTGCTATGGTCGCCCAAGACGCTGCGCGCGGGCATGGGCGCGCATTTCGCGCTGCGGCTGGTCGAGGGCCTGACGCCCGATGATCTGGCGGCGCTGGCCGTGCCGCTGCTGGCCACCAGTTCCCACCGCGGGCAGTGGCTGCACCAGGCGGCGCTGCCGTGGCCCTGCGCCTGGGTGCTGGGGCACGAAGGACAGGGCGTGGCCGCGGCCATTGACGCGCGCGCCGCGCTGCGCCTGCGCATCGCCCAGCCGGGCGGGGAGGAATCGCTCAACGTCGCAGCGGCCGCCGCGATATGTCTGCACGCCAGCGCGGCAGCCCGGATTTGCTGCTACAATGCGCAGCTCACAACGCGGGAATAGCTCAGCTGGTAGAGCGCAACCTTGCCAAGGTTGAGGTCGCGAGTTCGAACCTCGTTTCCCGCTCCACGAAACCAGGGAAGCTGCCGCTTCCCTTTTTTGTCCCGGAGATTGATCCGGGAACCGGCGGCGCGCTAGCAAAGCGGTTATGCAGCGGATTGCAAATCCGTAGAGATCGGTTCGACTCCGGTGCGCGCCTCCACCTTTGATCCATGCGCCGCTGCCTCGGTAGCGGCTTTTTGTTGAGGGCGTCCGTATTTGCGCCTGTCAGCCTGCGACAATCGCCCCAGGCCCCGATGGTGAAATTGGTAGACACAGCGGACTTAAAATCCGCCGCTTCCCTTGCAAGAGGGGCGTGCCGGTTCGACCCCGGCTCGGGGCACCAGCCCACCGTTCAAGGACATACGCCATGATTGAAGACGCTGCTTTTGAAATCCACGTACATGGCGACGTGAAACTGTGCGCCCAAGCGAACTTTGACGCCATACAGGAAGCCCTGCAACCCTTGTGGAAATACGCGGGCGCCAAGTCGCTGGCCGATGGGGCCGACAGCCTCTACGAGGACGAGCCGGGCATCCGGTACGACCCCGCCGAGCGCCTATTGCATATGTGCTGGACGGTCGAGGGCGACGAGGATTTCCGCCAGCGCCTGGACGACCTGTGCATGAACCTCAACGATCTGTGCGAAGAAGGCGCGCCCATCGAGGTGACGTTCTACGACGCCGAATACGACGAGGATGACGAGGAGGCGGGCCGCGAATCGCGCGACGATTTCCTGCTGCTGTTCGTCGGCCCCACGCCCGCGGCCATCATGCAGGCGCAGCGCGATCTGCTGGTTGATGACGTCATCAGCCTGATGGAGCGCCACTTCGACGGCGCGGAACTCTCCGGCGTGGTGGCCGAGATCGATCAGCTCTTTGCCCGGCGTTTTGAGCGGCTGACCACGTCGCTGGATCTGAGCCGCACCCCGCGCAGTCCCAGCGGGCCGCACGGCAGCAATCGCCGCCCGCGGCATTTGCACTGACGGCCCGGCCAAACCGCGCGCTGCCGCAATAACGAGCCGCTTTCACCCTTCCCGGACGCCATGCGAATCGGCCCGTATGCCCTGCCCAATACCGTGCTGCTGGCCCCCATGGCGGGGGTGACGGACCGGCCCTTCCGGCAGTTGTGCCGCGCGTTTAGCGCGGGCTATGCCGTGGGCGAAATGCTGACCGCGCAGCCGGACTTGCGCGTTTCGCGCAAAACGCGGCTGCGGCTGGACCACGCCAGCGAGCCAGCGCCCGTCGCGGCGCAAATCATGGGCGTCGATCCCGCGCAAATGGCTGACGCCGCGCGCCATGTCATTGGCGTGGGCGCACACATCATCGACATCAACATGGGTTGCCCCGCGCGCAAGGTCTGCCAGCGCTGGGCCGGGTCGGCGCTGATGCGCGACGAGCCGTTGGCGCTGGCCATCATCGAGGCGGTGATTGCGGCTTGCGCGCCGCACGGCGTGCCGGTCACGCTCAAGATGCGCACTGGCTGGGACGCGGCGCACAAGAACGCGGTCGCGCTGGCCCGCGCGGCCGAAAGCGCGGGCGTGCAAATGGTCGCGGTACATGGCCGCACGCGCGAGCAGGGCTATCGCGGCCAGGCCGAATACGACACAGCGGCGGCGGTCAAGGCGGCGGTACGCATTCCGGTGGCCGTCAACGGCGACATTGATACGCCGGGAAAAGCCCGCGCCGCGCTTGATGTAACCCGGGCCGACGCGGTGATGATCGGCCGCGCGGCGCTGGGCCAGCCCTGGCTTTTCCGCGAAGTGACGCACTATCTGGCAACCGGACAGCGCCTGGCGCCGCCGCTGACACTGGAAGTAGCGCGCGCGGCGCTGGCGCATCTGGATGCGCATCATGATTTTTACGGTGAAGCGGCTGGCGTCCGCTCGGCGCGCAAGCACGCCGGCTGGCTGACGCGCGGACTGCCAGGCGGCGCGGCGTTCAGCGCACGCTTGAACACGATTGCGGATGCCGTCGCGCAACGCGCCGCGCTGGCCGATTACTTCGCGGCGCTGGCCGCTTGCCACGAGCGGCTGCCGACGCTGGCGTCCGCAACCGTTGAAACCGCCGAGGCCAACTGAAAAGGAATACCCCCGCACATGGGCACGACCCCGATTGAAGATTGCATCCGCGCCAGCCTGGAAGCGTATTTCACTGACCTGGGCGCCGCCGAACCCACGGGCGTTTACGCCATGGTGGTGCGCGCCGCCGAGCGTCCGCTGCTGCAAGTGGTCATGGCGCGCGCGGGCGGCAACCAGTCGCGCGCCGCGCAATGGCTGGGCTTGAACCGCAACACCTTGCGCAAGAAACTCCAGGAACACCAGCTCATAACCCCCACCGACTGACATGAACGCACTGATTTCCGTTTCCGACAAAACCGGCATCGTTGAATTCGCCGCCGCCCTGGTGGCGTTGGGCGTCAAGCTCATCTCCACCGGCGGCACGGCCAAGTTGCTGCAAAACGAGGGCCTGCACGTCACCGAAGTGGCCGAACTAACCGGGTTTCCGGAAATGCTCGACGGGCGCGTCAAGACCCTGCACCCCAAGGTGCATGGCGGCTTGCTGGCGCGGCGCGACATGCCCGAACACATGGCCGCGCTCGCCAAGCATGGCATCGACGCCATCGACCTGCTGGTGGTCAACCTCTACCCGTTCGAGACCGCCGTCGCCCAGCCCGGCTGCACGCTGGCCGAGGCCATCGAAAACATCGACATCGGCGGCCCGGCGATGGTGCGCAGCGCCGCCAAAAACTGGCGCGACGTGGGTGTGCTCACCGATACGGGGCAGTACCAGCCAGTGCTCAATGAACTCAAGGCTAGCGGCGGCAAGCTGGCCGACAAGACGCGCTTTGCGCTGGCGGTAGCGGCATTTGGCCGCATCGCCCAATACGACGCGGCCATCGGCAACTACCTGTCTGCTATTGATTTTGAAGCATCTCAGACCAGTGCAGTGCCGGTGCGCAGCCCGTTCCCGGCGCAGAGCAACGCCAGCTTCATCAAGCTGCAAGACCTGCGCTACGGCGAAAACCCGCACCAGCAGGCCGCTTTCTACCGCGACCTGTATCCCGCGCCCGGCTCGCTGGCCGTGGCCGAACAGTTGCAGGGCAAGGAACTGTCCTACAACAACATCGCCGACGCCGATGCGGCTTGGGAATGCGTCAAACAGTGGAGCACACCCGCCTGCGTCATCGTCAAGCACGCCAACCCATGCGGCGTGGCGCTGGGCGCGAACGCGCGCGAAGCCTACGCCAAGGCCTTCAAGACCGACCCCGCCAG
>JAIRQU010000187.1 GCA_031256305.1 Burkholderiaceae bacterium | reverse complement strand
AAAGGTGGCTGTTTCGGTGGGCGGGGTAGTATCAATAACCACCTGCTGCACGCCTGTCGTGCCCACGGGGTTGCCGCTGCTGTCAACTTCGCGTACCTCGATGTTGTAGTTGCCGTCAGGCAGCGGATTGGCCGTGTTGTTATACGACCAACTAGTGCCGCTGACATCTGTAACCGCGTGCCAACTCTGACCGCCATTGGTACTGATTTCCAGCGATTGCCCGCCTGACAGCGCCGCGTTCAAGGCACCGCTAAAGGACAGCGCGTTGTCGCTGGTGATGAAGTCTGCGGTGCTACCCAAGCCAGCAGCGCCTGCCGTATCATTCTGGATAGCGGTAATTTCAGCGGGCGGCGCTATGGTCGTGGTGACACTGACGTTGCCCGCCTGGTCGGTGGCCGTTACGCCTATCGTTCCGGTTTCCGCCGTGACGCTGGTAACGGTATAGCTGCCGTTGGACTGCGTGGTACCCGTGGCCGATGTGCCATCCGCAAAATTCACGGTCACGATGCTATTCGCCTCGGCCATGCCGGTTACGGTAACGGTGCCATCGGTGGCGCTGGTTGTGGTTGTGCTGACCACGGGCGCCTGCGGCGCAACGTTGTCGTTGTAATTAACCGACAGGGGTTGGCTGATGTTGCCCGATGTGTCGGTGGCCACCACGCTGACGTTACCGTTGGTCTGCACCGTTCCGCTGGTCACGGTGTAGCTGCCGTTGGACTCCGTGGTGGCCGTGGCCGTGCTGTTGTCTGGAAACGTAATGGTGAGGGTATCGCCCACCGCGGCGGTTCCCGACACGGTCATCGTGCCATCGTTGTTGGCGATGGTGTTGATTGCCGTGGGCTGCGCCGCCGTGGCGTAATCATGGGACGTGACCGTGCTGACGATGCCCGTCGTGTCGGTATATGACGCGGTTACGGTGCCGCTGCTGGGTTCGGCGGCGCTGCTGCTCACGCTGTAGCTGCCATCGGACCCGGCAGTGGTCATGGCCGTGCTGCCATCGGCAAACGTTACGGTAACCACGCTGTTCGCTTCAGCCGTGCCCGTGACGACAACCGTGCCATCGCTATTGGGCGCGACCGAGGTGACTTCAGGCCCCTGCGGCGGCTGATTGACAGCCGTAATCGAGGTCACTGCGGTTTCAGGCCCGCTGCTCTGGATGCTGTAGCTGCCGTCGGATTGGGCGGTTCCGGTGGCGGTGCTGCCATCGGCAAAAGTCACGGTCACGATGCTGTTGGCCTGCGCCGTGCCCGCCACGGTCAGCGTGCCATCCGTATTGGCCGTGCTGGTATCCACCAGCGCCGTTACCGTCGAGGCCGCGCTCCCGGTGCCCGACGTTGAATTAAGCGCTTGCACGCTTACCGTGCCGCTGCCGGTTTCGGCGCTTTGACTGGTCGCGCTCCACGTGCCGTCAGCCGTGGCCACGCCTTCACCATAGCTGCCATCGGTAAAAGTTACCATCACGATGGCATAGGGCTGGGCGGTGCCGGTTACGGTCATATCGCCGGAGGCGGCATCAATCGAGACCGATTCAATTACCGGCGCTGGCGGCGCGATAGCGGCGGCCACCGAGGTCACGGCGGTTTCAGCCCCGCTGCTGGAGATGCTGTAACTGCCGCCGGTTGCCGTTCCGGTAGCGGTGCTGCCGTCGGAAAAAGTCACGGTGATCAGGCTGCCTGCCGCAGCCACGCCGGTCACGGTCATGGTGCCGTCGGAACCGACCGTGCCGCTATCGGTGGTCAGCGTGGTGCTGGCGGCGGCGCTGACGTTGCCTGCCGCGTCGGTCGCCGTGACCGTGGCCGCGCCGGTTTCAGCCGTGCTGCTGGCAATGGTATAGCTGCCGTCGGATTGCACGACGGCTGTAGCCGAGGTGCCATCGGCGTAATTCACGGTGACGGTGCTGTCCACCTCGGCCGTGCCGGTTACAGTGACGGTACCGTCGGAATTGACCGTGACGGTGCTGACCACCGGCGCTTGCGGCACCGTAGTGTCCGTCCAGGTTTGCGATACCGGGGCGCTGCTGTCGCCGCTGGAGTCGGAATCAACCGCGGACACGGTACCCGTGGTCTGCACGCCCGACGAGGTAATGGAATAATTGCCGCTGGCGTCCACGGTGCCGGACACGGTGCTGTGATCGGGATACGTCACCGTGACCGTGGTGCCCGCCACGCCCGTGCCGCCAACGGTCAGCGTACCGCTGGGGTTTTGCGTGACAGCGCCTATCGAAAGCGCGCTCGTCAGAGCCGAATCCGAGTAGGCGGTGCCGCTGCTGCTTGAATTGAGCGCGGTGGCAAAGCCGGCCACGGCAAGCGCGACCGGCAGGATTTCCATGCCGCCGCCCAGATCGCCCAGGCCGCCAAAACCGCCCGCCGACGAATCCGCATCCGGGGCCGCTACGGCGGGCGCATCGTTAAATAGCGGATTGATCGAATCAATGGACGAGAATATGCCCCCGGCTGACGGATCAACGCTGGAATCCACTGGCAGCGCGTCAAAGCCGCTCAGATCGCCCAGCCACAACCCGCCGTTGTCCTGAAACACCAGGTCGTTATGACCGCTGGCCGGGTTGTCCACGAAGAACCCATGCACAACTGTCTGTTGCCCGTCGGTCGTCGTAATCACCAGATCATTACCCCTGCGCGCCAGGGATTTGACCTCGCTGTGCGACATCGGCAATTCCACGATGGACAGCGCCGAGAGGGATACGTCCGGCCCCGTGACCGTGGTCGTCGTATGGGCCGCCTTGTTGGTGACCGTGATCTGTTGTGTCATGCGATCTTTCTCCCAAAAAAACAAACACTGCCCCAAGCTCCCCTGAACCAGGGACGGCTGAATAAGTTTCAATTATAACGGCAGGGAATTTCCCGCGCATACCCATGAAAATACCAATTATGTAAAAACAATTACTTGAAACGATCAAACAGTTATCCCGCGCCGTCTTTATTCCTGAATCAAGCCCTTTCCTTGATTGAAGTGATTGGTTATGAATGATTGCACGGCCCGGCGTTTGGCTTACCGCCCGCGCAAAAACAGGGCGTCAAGCTCGTGCAGCGTGATCTGCCGCCAGGTCGGACGGCCGTGGTTGCACTGGTCGGCGCGGTCCGTGGTTTCCATCTGGCGCAGCAGCGCGTTCATTTCGGCCAGCGTCAGGCGGCGATTGGCGCGCACGGCGCCGTGGCAGGCCATGGTCGCCAGCAAATCGTCGCGCGCACGCTCAATGACGCTACCCACTTGGTCCGGGCCGAAGCGGGCCAGTTCCGCCAGCACGGCGCGGGCCAGTTCCGCCGCGTTGCCACCGGCCAAAGCCGCGGGCACGGTGCGCACCGCCAGCGTCTTGGGCGAAAACGGGACGATTTCCAACCCCAGTTGCCGCAGCGCGCCGGCATAAGTTTCGGCGGCGGCGGCTTCTTGCGGCGTGGCCGCAAAGGTAATGGGGATCAGCAGGGGCTGGCTGGCCATGCCCGCCGCGTTGCGTTGGGTTTTAAGGCGCTCATAAACGATGCGCTCATGCGCCGCGTGCATGTCCACCAGCACCAGCCCGGCGCGGTTTTCGGCCAGCACGTAGATGCCGTGAATCTGCGCCACCGCGCGGCCCAGCGGGCAGTCGCGCCAGGCGTCGTCTTGATCTGCATCCGGGGCTTGGGCGCGCGCCGGTTCCGGCGGCGGCGCTTCGCGCACGCCGGTAAAGGGTTCGGGCGGTGTCGCGCCCCACAGCGCGGCGGCCTGGGCCAAGGCTTGCCGGGGCGAAGCCAGCGGCATTTGCCGCATGGCGCGCGCGCGCCAGTCTGGCGCGGCATCACGCGCGGGAACCGTCGGCCCAGTTGCGCTGGCGCGCCCGGCGTCCCGTGGCCCTACGGCATCCGCCGCCATGCCAGACTGTGCGGCTTGTGCGGCGCGCGGCGCAGCCAGTGCGTTTTCAACGGTGTTGCGCACAGCCTGATGCACTTCGCGGCTGTCGCGGAAGCGCACTTCAATCTTGGTGGGATGCACATTCACATCCACCCGCGCGGGCGGCAGCGCCAGATACAGTGCATAAACCGGCTGCCGGTGGCCATGCAGCACGTCCTCGTAGGCGCTGCGCGCCGCGTGCGCGATAACCTTGTCGCGCACGAAGCGCCCGTTGACGTAGGCGAATTGCTGGTCGGCGCGGGCGCGCGCGGCGTCCGGCAGGCCTGCCCGGCCCGTCACGCGCACCGCGCCAAAGGTGTAATCGACCGGAATGGACTGGGCGATAAAGTCCGCGCCCAGCACGTCCGCCAGGCGCTGCGTCAGGGCATCGGCGGCGGTAGTTTCGGCTTGCGCGCGCCATTGTTCGATCAGTTTGCCGTCGTGCCAGATCGCAAAGCCGGCATCGGGCCGCGCCAGGGCGTGACGGCGCACCGCTTCGATGCAGTGCGCCAGTTCGGTGGCGTCGCTTTTCAAGAATTTGCGCCGCGCGGGCACGGCAAAGAACAGCTCTTTGACCTCCACCGTGGTGCCCGGCGCGCGCGCGGCGGGGGCTAGCTCGCCGGTGCGGCCATCAAGCCGCCAGGCATGGGGTTGCGCGCGGGTGCGCGAGAGCAACGCGACTTCGGCGATGGAATGGATAGCTGCCAGCGCCTCGCCGCGAAAGCCCATCGTGTCCACCGCTTCCAGGTCGGCCAGGCTGCCGATCTTGCTGGTGGCGTGGCGCTTGAGAGCCAGCGCCATTTCAGCGGGGGCGATGCCGCTGCCATCATCTTCCACCGCGATCAGCCGCACGCCGCCCGCAGCCAGCCGCACCGTGATGTGCGCGGCCCCGGCGTCCAGCGCGTTGTCGAGCAATTCGCGCACTACCGACGCGGGGCGCTCGACCACCTCCCCGGCGGCGATCTGGCTGACCAGCTCATCGGGCAGTTCGCGGATGGGACGGCGGGCCGGAGCCTCTTCAACAAGCGCAAGCATGAACCGTGATTCTAAAAAAAGCGCGCGCCGTTGCGCGCTTGCCGCGTCTTTATCGTGCCTTGACCAGCAAATGCGCGTGGATCGCGCCCGCCTTGAGGCGGCGGTGCAAGGTCAGCCCCAGCGCGGCCCAATCGTTTTCGGCCCAGACGCGGGGCGCTTCCAGATACAACCAGCCGCCCGGACGCAACGCGGGCGCGGCGGCGGCCAGGGCGGGCGCGGCCAAATCCGAGGCAAAGGGCGGATCCAGCAGCGCCAGGTCCAGACTGGCGGGCGGCTGCGCGGCCAGCAGCGCGAGGCCGTCGCCGCGCCGCACCTCGACGTTGACCGCGCCCAGGCGCTGCGCCGTGGCGCGCAAGCTGGCGGCTAACCGGGCGTCCTGCTCGGCCAGCAGCACGCGCGCCGCGCCGCGCGAAGCCGCTTCCAGC
>JAIRQU010000031.1 GCA_031256305.1 Burkholderiaceae bacterium | reverse complement strand
CGGGCCCCTTTGGACCGCCGAGCGCGGTAGAGCACCGGCGTGTCGCAAGCCAGCAGCGCGAACAGCAACAGCCCCTGGAACACGCCGGTGATCGATTGCGGCAAGCCCAGGCGCGACTGGGCCAGCTCGCCGCCGATGTAGAACATGCTCATCAGCGCCGCCGACAGCACCATGCCCAGCGGATGCAGCCGGCCTACAAAAGCGACGATGATGGCCGCAAAGCCGTAGCCCACAGGCACGAAAGGCGTGAGCTGGCCGACCGGCCCGGCCACTTCCAGCGCCCCCGCCAGTCCCGCCGCGCCGCCAGAAGTCAGCAGCGCCGTCCACAGCGCGCCGCGCGCCGAAAAGCCCGCGTAGCGCGCCGCCGCGGGCGCCTGCCCGCCCACCTGCAATGCAAAACCCGCGCGGGTGCGAAACAGCATCAGCCACAACAACACCGCTCCCGCCAGCGCCAGCGGCAAGCCGATATTCAGGCGCGAGGCGGCCATCAGCCGGGGGATCTGCGTGACCGCCGCGAACATGCGCGTCTGCGGAAAGTTGTAACCCATCGGGTCTTTCCACGGGCCATAGACCAGGTAATCAAGCAACTGTTCGGCCACATAGACCAGCATCAGGCTGACCAGAATCTCGTTGGCGTGAAAGCGCTCGCGCAGCAGCGCCGTCACGCCCGCCCAGGCCATGCCGCCCAGCGCGCCCGCGATCAGGATCGGCAGCACGATCCAGCGCCCCGTGCCCGCATTGGCCAGCAACGCCACGCCGCCGGCGGTGATCGCGCCCAGAACGTATTGCCCTTCCGCGCCGATGTTCCACACGTTGGCGCGAAAGCACACCGCCAGCCCCAGCGCGATCAGCAGCAGCGGCGTAGCTTTCAGGCCCAGCTCGCCTAGCGCGTAGGCGGAATTGATGGGTTCCCAGAAAAACGCCGCCAGCCCGCGCGCCGGGTCCTTGCCCAGCAGCGCGAACAGCAGCGCGCCCAGCGCGGCGGTGATGACGATGGCCAGCGCGGGCGAGGCCCAGACCCAAACGCGCGAAGGCGCGGGGCGCGGTTCAAGGCGCAACATGGCGGGTCTCCGTGTTTTGGATTGGCGTTGGCGCATCCCATAAACCGCTCATCCACTGGCCGATTTGCTCAGGCGTGGCTTGTTCGCGGCGCAGCGGAGGCGACAGCCGTCCCTGGGCGATCACGTACAGCCGGTCGCACAGGGTCAGCAGTTCGTCGAGTTCCTCGCTGACCACCAGCGCCGCGCCGCCCGCGTCGCGCAAAGCCAGCAGTTCGGCGTGAATCTGCGCGGCCGCGCCCACGTCCACGCCCCAGGTCGGTTGCGCGGCGATCAACAGGCGCGGACGGGCGTCGATTTCGCGGCCCATGATGAATTTCTGCAAATTGCCGCCCGAAAGCGAGCGCGCCAGCGCGTCCGGCCCGGCAGCCTTGACTTTGAATTGCGCAATGATGCCTTGGGCCTGCGCGCGCAGCCGCTTGATGCGCAGCCAGCCGCCGCGTCCCGCCGCCTCGCGGCGCGTGAGCAACAGGTTGTGCGCCAGACTCAGTCCCGGAGCCGCGCCGCGTCCCAGGCGCTCTTCGGGAACCAGGTGCAGGCCCAGCGCGCGGCGCCGCCCCGGCGGCAGGCGTCCGGCGGGTTGATCTGCTATCAAAATACAAGCGTTCGGCGCGCGCGCATCCTCGCCCGCAATGGCGTCAAGTAACTCGCGCTGGCCATTGCCGGAAACCCCGGCGATACCCACGATTTCGCCCGCGCAAACGATTAGCGACACCTGAGCCAGATCAACGCCGAAAGGCGTGCGGCGTTTGAGGTTCAGGCCGCGCACTTCCAGCACTGGCGCGCCGCTGGCGCGGGCGGCGCGCGCTGGCGCGGGCGGCGGCGCACCAATCATCAGGCGTGATAGCGAAGCCGGGTTCTCCGCGCGCGGATCGCACACGCCCGTCACGCGCCCGGCGCGCAGCACCGTGCAGGCGGTGCACAGCGTCTGGATTTCGTGCAGCTTGTGGCTGATGTAGAGCAGGCTGCACCCCTGGCGCGCGAGCTGGCGCAGCGTCTCGAACAGCTTTTGCGCCGCCTGCGGCGTCAGCACCGAGGTTGGCTCGTCGAGAATCAGCAAACGGGGTTGTGTCAACAACGCGCGGATGATTTCCACGCGCTGCATCTGGCCCACCGTCAGCGTATGCACCGGGCGCAGCGGGTCGAGCGGCAGGCCATACGCATCGGCGGTTTCACCGATGCGGTGCGTCACCTGCGCCAGGGACATGGCCCGATCCAGCCCCAGCCACACGTTTTCGGCCACCGACAGCGACTCGAACAGGCTGAAATGCTGGAACACCATTGCAATGCCCAGCGCGCGCGCGGCGCGCGGGTCGCCAATGATCACCGGGCGGCCATCAAAGCGGATCTGCCCGGCGTCGGGCTTGACCGCGCCGTAGATGATCTTCATCAGCGTGCTCTTGCCCGCGCCGTTTTCGCCCAGCACGGCATGAATCTGCCCCGGTTCCACGGCCAGCGACACATCATCATTGGCCGTCACGCCTGGATAGCGCTTGGTAATGTGCAGCAGTTCCAGGCGGGGCGGGATGGAGGGCATGGCGGGCTGAAATCGCGCGGCACCGGAATGCCGGGCTTGACGGCCCGTTCGGCGGGCCATGCAAGAGACATTTCACACGTCGTATGAAACATGCCCGCCGCTGGTGCGAACTTGTAAATTTAACATGCGGACCGCCCGCGCCAAACCTGCGCCGGGTGCTCAAAACCAGGCGGAAGGCATCGCCGGGGGCGGGCGCGCGCCAAGTCAGGCAAAAATCAGCAACGACCCGCCGTAAAGCGCCAGGCCGATGACCAGGGCGATGACGCAGTAGCCCATGATGTCCCTGATGCCCAGGCGCGCGATGGCCAGAATGGGCAGCGCCCAGAATGGCTGGATCATGTTGGCGG
>JAIRQU010000119.1 GCA_031256305.1 Burkholderiaceae bacterium | reverse complement strand
CCCAATGTCCGCCCCCGGAGGGCACGAACAGGCTGATGATGTTCGACGAGATGAACGACCAGAACGCCAGCGTGCGCGGCGTGGAAAACGCCACGAAAGTCGCGGCGATAACCCCGGCCAGCTTGGTGCCGGTCATAATACCCATGATGCCGCCATACAGCGGAAACTGCAAGAGAATCGGGCCAACCGTTCTGGCCCCCGCTTCAAATGAACGGACATAATGGATGGGCCGCCCATGCAGAATCAAGCCTAGCATCAGGGCCAGAAAGATGAAGCCATTGATGTCGAGGCTAAATCCCTTGACGCTGATGGTGTGGATTTCATAAATAACGCCCATCAGGACGAGCAGTACTGTAATGGGCCAGGCATTTTCCAGCATTGTGGCAAAGGTTTTGCCTTGATTCACCGGCGCGGGCACTTCGTCTTGCCGGATGAGTTCTTCAGGATCGACCCGTTTCATATCCTTTTCATCCGGCCCCATGAAATAAAGCGCGAAGGGAATGATGACGATGAGGAGCACGACCGGAACCAGGTTGTACCCGGTAAAAATGGTATCGCCCAACCCGGCAACCTTGCCGGTTATTTTCTCGATGATATTCAATGTGCTGCCATGCGTCGCCGAGGCCAGCGCAATCGAACTGGACAGGCCCGATGCCCAGACCATGAAACCCATATAGGCGGCGGCTACCAAAAATCCAAAATCCACGTTTTTCAGGCGCTTGCCGATTTCGCGCGCCACAATAGCGCCTACCACCAGGCCAAAACCCCAATTGAGCCACGAGGCAATGGCCGCAGCCAGAAACACCGTAATCGCCGCGCTTGCCTGCTGGCTGGGCAATAATGCCAGTTTGCGCAACAGGCGCTTGATAATGGGTGCGTCCGCCAGCGTCACGCCCGTGGCCAGTACCAGCGCCATCTGGAGCGTGAACGTGAAAATATCCCAAATACCTTTGTACCAGGCGTCGATAACCGCGAACAACCCACTCGCGGTCCAGATCAGCGCCGCCGCAACGGTAATGAAAGTCAGAATAACCGAATAGAGATAGGGGTTCGGAATATAACGCTCGGCGTAATAAACGCACAATCGAGTAAATTGACGCAACATGGCCTTGTCTCCTATGTTATTAATCGGATAGGATTGCAGTGTTGATTCTGGGGCGTTGCTTGCTGAATGTCAAGCAAGCGCCGGGGCGCATGGCGCCAGATGACCTGTTTTCACGGATAGTCGTGCCTTGTCGGAGGCGGCGTCCCACGCGCCATCTACCCCAGCCCAATGCGCTGAAACAGCCCGCCGGGCAGGCGGCCCACGCGGCCTTTCAATTCCAGCGTAAGCAGGCGCGCTTGCAGCGTGGCGGTGTCCAGCCCGGTGCGGGCCAATAGCGCGTCCAGCCCGACGGGATCGGCGCCCAGGGCTTGCAGCAGGGCGGCATCTTCGCCGCCGTCCGTGCCGCTGCCCGCCAGCGCCGCGCCGCTGGCTGATTCATCGGACGCATCAAGTAAATCAGGCAAATCAGGCAGCGCGGCGGGCGTTCCGGCGGGCCAGCGCAGTTCTTCCAGCACGTCCTGCGCGGTCTCCACCAGCTTGGCGCCCTGACGGATCAGGGCATGGCAGCCGCGCGAGAGCGGGCTGTGAATGGAGCCGGGAATGGCAAATACGTCCTTGCCTTGCTCGGAGGCCAGCCGCGCGGTGATGAGCGAACCGGATTGGCGCGCGGCTTCCACCACCAGCGCGCCTTGTGACAGGCCCGCGATCAGCCGGTTGCGCTTGGGAAAGTTGGCTGGCAGCGGCGGCGTGCCAATCGGGTATTCGCTGACGATCAACCCGCGCGCTGCGATGCGGTGGGCCAAGTCCCGGTGCTGGCGCGGATAGACGCGGTCGATGCCGGTGCCGACCACGGCCAGCGTGAGCAGCGATTCCGGCGGCGCTTGATCCGCGGCGGAGAGCGCGCCTTCGTGCGCCGCGCCGTCGATGCCCAACGCCATGCCCGAAACGACGCACACGCCGCCTTGCGCGAAGGCGCGCGCAAAGTCGCGGGCATTCTGGCCGCCCTGCGGCGTCGGGGTGCGCGCGCCCACCATCGCCAAACTGCGCTGGGGCCAGCCGTGCGCGTCCAGCCAGTCGATGCGTCCCATCAGGTACAGCAACGCTGGCGGATCCTCGATAGCCAGCAGGCTGGGCGGGTAGCGCGCATCGCCCAGCGGAACCAGAACGCGCGCAATCGCGCCACTGTCATCAGGCGCTTGCACCAGCCAGTCGTGGGCAGCTTGCAGCTTGGCGGCAAAGTCCGGCGGCTCGGCCAGCAAGGCGCTGGTCTGCGCGTTGCTGACCACCTGACGCAGCGCGGCGGCGCTTTGGCCGAAGATGGCCGTGGGCCAGCCAAATGCGGCCAGCAGCCGCCGCGCTGCGTCATTGCCCACGCCAGGGGTAAGCGTCAGCCGCAGCCACGCCGCCAAGTCCTCATCGCGCGGTACTCGGTCGTGCATCGCGGGTTCGCCGGCGTCTGAAGCCTGCTGCAAACCGGACGGTTTAGCGCGGGTTGACCAGCCGGTCGCCGGCTTGCACGGGCTGGGTGATGTTCATGAGGAGCGCGTAGGAAGCGCGCTCGAACGGTCGGAACACCATCGCCAAGCCGTTGCGTTCGTCGGGCAGCCGCACGGCGGCGTTGTCATTGGTCGTATCCTGAATGCGGCGACCGGCGGTCAGCACCATCAGCACTTCGCCGGTTTCAATGCCGTCGCGCAGGCCCTTGTTGAATGCGGTAAAAAAATGGGAGCCCAGATGA
>JAIRQU010000118.1 GCA_031256305.1 Burkholderiaceae bacterium | reverse complement strand
GCCCTGCCCGCGCCCACCATCTGGCCCGCCGTTCTGGGGCTGGGCGTGGGCCTGACGCTGCTGGCCGCTTTCGGCTTGCCGCCGGTGTTGCGCTTGTCGCGCGCGCCCGCGCTGCGCGTGCTGCGGCGCGATCTGGGCGCGCCGGGAACCACGCCGCTGGCGACGCTAGCGGCGGGCGTGGCCGGTTTCGCCGCGCTGCTGCTGGCCGCCAGCCGCGACTGGACGCTGGGCGGCATTGCCGTGGGCGGCTTTGCGAGCGCGGCGCTGATATTTGCGGGACTGGCCTGGGCTGCGGTGCGGGCACTGCGCGGCGCGGTCAAGGAATCGACCGCGCCGCGCTGGCTGCTGCTGGCCACGCGCCAGGTTGCGGCGCGCCCGGCTTACGCCGTGGCGCAGGTCAGCAGTCTGGCCATTGGCCTGATGGCGCTGGCGCTGCTGGCGCTGCTGCGCACCGACCTGATCGCCAGTTGGCGCGCGGCCACGCCCGCCGGCGCGCCCAACCGCTTCGTCATCAACATCATGCCCGACCAGGCCGATGCGTTCCGCGCGGCGCTGGCCCGCGCGGGCGTGACGGGCTACGACTGGTATCCGATGTTTCGCGGGCGGCTGGCGGCCATCAATGGCCGCGCGGTAATGCCCGCCGATTACACCGAAGATCGGGCCAAGCGGCTGGTGGACCGCGAGTTCAACCTGTCGTATGCCGCCGTTCCTCCGCCGTACAACCCCATCGTGGCTGGTCATTGGCAAAGCGGCCAGCCCAGCGCTCTCAGCGTGGAAACCGGCATTGCGCAAACGCTGGGACTCAAACTGGGCGACCTGCTGCGCTTTACCGTGGGCGGCGCGCCGGTGCAAGGGCGCATCACCTCGCTGCGCAAGGTACGGTGGTCGTCGATGCACGCCAATTTTTTCGTGATGTTCCCGCTGGCCGCGATGCCGGATATGCCCGTGACGTATCTGGCCGCCTACCGCGCGCCCGCGGGCGATCCGGGGCTGGATAACGCGCTGGTGCGGGATTTCCCCAACATCACCAGCGTGGACATGGGCGCGACGCTGGCGCAAATCCAGGCCGTGCTCGACCAGGTGATCCGCGCGGTGCAATGGCTGTTCGGCTTCACGCTGGCGGCAGGTCTGATCGTCCTGCTGGCCGCCGTGGGCAGCACGCGCGAAGCGCGCGCGCGCGAATACGCCGTGCTGCGCGCGCTGGGCGCGCCGGGCCGCCTGCTGCGCGCGGTGCAGCGCGCCGAGCTGGCCGGGGTCGGATTGCTGGCGGGCCTGCTGGCGGGCCTGGCGGCCACGCTGGTGGCGTGGCTGCTGGCGCGCTATGCCTTCGATTTCGACTGGCGCCCCCGGCCTTGGACGCCGCTGGCCAGTGCATTGGCGGGCGCCGCACTGGCGCTGGTCGCGGGCTGGTGGGGCTTGCGCGGCGTGCTGACCCGGCCCGTGGCGCAAACGCTGCGGCAGGCGGCGCTGGAATAAGGATGATTGTCCTTTGGATGTTTCAAGGGCAAGCGTTGGTTCTGGTTCAAAACAAAGCCGGCGCTTTTGCCGCTGGCTAGAAAGAGCCAATCCTTGCCGATCCTGGGCGCCACTGACCCGGCTACAAAACCAGCACGGCCCGGAAATCGTTGACGTTGGTGTAGGTCGGCCCCGTGACCAGCAGGTCGCCGAGGGCGGCAAAGTAACCGTAGGAGTCGTTGCGGTCGATGTGGTCGGCCAATTTGCAACCGGCGGCTTGGGCGCGCGTCAGCGTGCCGGGGGTCACGAAGACGCCCGCATTGTCCTCGGTGCCGTCGATGCCGTCGGTGTCGGCGGCCAGCGCCCATATGCCGTCCTGCCCCATCAGCGCACCGGCCAGCCCCAGGCAGAACTCGTCCGCGCGGCCGCCGCGCCCTTTGGGCTGACCGGGCCGGGGCGCATGCACGGTGACGGTGGTTTCGCCGCCCGACAGAATGACGCAAGGCCGCGCAAAAGGCGCGCCGCGCCGCGCCACTGCGCGCGCCAGCGCCGCGTGTACCTTGCCCACTTCGCGCGCCTCGCCTTCCATTTCATCGCTGAGGATGTGCGCGCCGATGCCCGCCGCGCGCGCCGCCTGTGCCGCCGCTTCAAGCGACTGGCGCGGGGTGGCGATCAGGCGCACTTCGTGGCCCGCCAGCCGCGCATCGCCGGGCTTGGGCGTTTCCAGGCCGCCGCGCTCCAGCGCCGCGCGCATGGCGGGCGGCAGCGCAATCGCGTAGCGGTCGAGCGTGGCCAGCGCGTCAGCGCAGGTGGTGGCGTCGGGCGCCGTGGGACCGCTGGCGATCACGGCGGGATCGTCGCCGGGCACGTCGCTGATGGCCAGCGTCAGCACCCGCGCCGGAGCGCAGGCCAGCGCCAGCCGCCCGCCCTTGATGCGCGAGAGGTGCTTGCGCACGCCATTGATTGCGGCTATCGGCGCGCCGCAATCAAGCAATTGTTGATTGATGCGCTGCTTGTCGCGCGACGTCAACCCCGGCGCGGGCGCGGCCAGCAAGGCCGAGCCGCCGCCCGAAATCAGGCACAGCGCCAGATCATCCGCCGTCAGTCCATGCGCCAGCGCCAACATGCGCTGCGCCGCGCGCTCACTGGCCGCGTCGGGCAGCGGGTGCGCGGCCTCCATGACTTCGATGCGCTGGCGCAAACCCGCGGGCCGGGGTGGCGCGTAGCCGTAGCGCGTGACCGCCAGTCCCGACAACAGCGCATCACCGGGCCATGCCGCCTCCAGCGCCTGCGCCATCGCGCCGGCGGCCTTGCCCGCGCCCAACGCCAGCGTCCGGCCGCGCGGCGGCGGCGGCGGC
>JAIRQU010000116.1 GCA_031256305.1 Burkholderiaceae bacterium | reverse complement strand
GGAGTGTTTACACATGACATTCGTTTTTCCGCCGGAACCGGCTGTGGCCGTTCCGGTCGCGGGTTCAGGCGATCAGTTTCCGGTGCGCCGCGTCTATTGCGTCGGGCGCAATTACGCCGCCCATGCGCGCGAGATGGGGTTCGACCCGGACCGCGAACCGCCGTTTTTCTTCTGCAAGCCCGCTGACGCGGTGGTTCCGGCGGGGTATGGCCAGGTGCTGGAATTGGCTTATCCGTCCCAGACCAGCAACTATCACTACGAGGCCGAATTGGTCGCCGCCATCGGCAAGAGCGGCGCGGACATTGCGCTGGAGCGCGCGCTCGATCATGTGTGGGGCTACGCCGTGGGTCTGGACATGACGCGGCGCGACCTGCAAATCAAAATGCGCGAGCAGGGCCGCCCGTGGGAAATCGGCAAGGCGTTCGACCGCTCCGCGCCGGTCGGGCCGATCCATCCGGCCGCGCAAGTGGGGCACTTCGACAAGGGTGAACTTTGGCTGATGGTCAACGGCCAGTCCAAGCAAAAAAGCGACATATCCAAACTGATCTGGTCGGTGGCCGAAACGGTGGCCTATCTGTCCAGGTTCTTCCGGCTCGAACCGGGCGACCTGATCTATACCGGCACGCCTGAAGGCGTGGGCGCGGTGGGGCCGGGCGACGTGATGCGCGTGGGCATCGACCGGCTGGGCGAGCTGACGGTCAAGGTCGTCTGAAGCGGATGCTCATGGAACTCTACAGCTTCTGCAACAGTTCGACCTCGTACCGCGTGCGCATTGCGCTGGCGCTCAAGGGGCTGGACGTGACGTATCACGGCGTGAACATCCGCACGGGCGCGCAGTACGAGACGCATTACGTCAACGACATCAATCCCCAGGCCGGCGTGCCCGCGGTGGTCGAGGGGGACTTCAGCCTGGGGCAGTCGCTGGCGATCATCGACTGGCTGGACGCAACGCATCCCGATCCGCGCCTGATTCCGCTTGATTCCAGGCGGCGCGCGCGCGCGCTGGAAATGAGCTATCAGATCGGCTGCGACATGCACCCGGTCAACAACCTGCGCGTGCTCAAATATCTGCAAGGCACGCTCAAGGTCACGCCTGAGCAGAAAGATGCCTGGTACCGGCACTGGGTTGCCGAGGGGTTGTCCGCCGTCGAGATTTTGTTGGCGCGCGCCAGCGGCGAATTCGGCGGCCCGTGGTGCGTGGGCCACGCGCCCACCGTGGCCGACTGCTGTCTGGTGCCGCAGGTGACCAACGCACTGCGCAATCAGTGCGATCTCACGCCGTATCCGCGCGTGCGTGCCGTTTACGAGCATGCACGCGCCCATCCGGCATTCATCCAGGCCGAGCCGCAGCGCCAGCCTGATTACATTGCTTGAATCGTAACTAGGAGACGATAGATGACACAAAACAGTAAATCCGGCCAACACGCCATTGTGGTTGGCGGCGGCATCGGTGGCTTGGCTGCCGCGCTCGCACTGGCGCAACAAAACGTCGAGGTGCTGCTGCTCGAACAAGCCAAGGAAATTGGGGAAATCGGCGCGGGCATTCAGCTTGGCCCCAATGCCTTCACGGCGCTCGATGCGCTGGGCGCGGGCGAGGCTGCCCGCAGCCGCACGGTTTATACCGATTCGCTGACGATGATGGATGCCGTCGATGGCAAGCAGATCGCCAAGCTGGAAACCGGCGAGGCATTCCGCAAGCGCTTTGGCAACCCCTATGGCGTGATTCACCGCGTGGACGTACACCAGTCGATTTTGGAGGCGGTGCAGGGCAATCCGCTCATCAAGTTCCGCACCAGCACGCAAATCGTGCGGCTGGAACCGGAGGAGAAAAGCGTTACCGTGCTCGACTATCAGGGCAACCGCTACACCGCCGACGCGGTAATTTCGGCGGACGGGGGCAAGTCGCTGGCGCGCGAACTGCTGATTGGCGACGCACCGCGCATAACCGGCCATGTGGTCTATCGCGCGGTGGTGGACGTGGAAAACATGCCCCAGGAGCTGCGAATCAACGCCCCCGTGGTGTGGGCCGGGCCGCATTGCCACCTGGTGCATTACCCGTTGCGCGGCGGGCGGCAATACAATCTGGTCGTGACTTTCCACAGCCGCCGCCAGGAACAATGGGGTGTCACCGACGGCAGCAAGGAAGAGGTGATTTCGTATTACCGCGGCATCCATCCGCTGCCCTTCTCCATGCTCGACCGCCCTACCTCGTGGAAACGCTGGGCCACCGCCGACCGCGATGCCGTGCCGCACTGGAGTTTTGGCCGCGTCACGTTGCTCGGCGATGCCGCGCACCCGACCACGCAATACATGGCGCAAGGCGCTTGCCAGGCGCTGGAAGATGCCGTGGTGCTGGGCGCGGCGCTGGGCAAGACCGGCAACGATTTTGTCGAGGCGTTTAAGCTCTACGAGCAGGTGCGCATTCCGCGCGCCATGCGCATGGTTTATTCGGCGCGCGAAATGGGGCGGCTGTATCACGCCAAGGGCGTGGATCGTTTCATTCGCAACTCGTTGTGGGTGGGCCGCACGCAAGAGCAGTTCTACGACGCAATTTCGTGGCTCTACGGCTGGCGCGCCGAGGACTGCCTCAAGGGTATTTGACAAGTAAACTGCCGCCGACGCGCGGCAGTCACAAGAGACCTGTTACGCCGTGAGACACCCAAAAACAGGAGACAAGCATGGCCGTATCCTCCATTCCTGCCGCCGCAGCCGGGCAGGCGGAAATTGACGTTACCGCGTTTATTGATCGCCAGCGCATTTCGCACTTTCATGCGCTGATCGTCGCGCTGTGTTTTCTGATCGTCGCCATCGACGGTTTCGACACTGCGGCAATCGGCTTCATCGGCCCGGCGATTCGCGCCGAATGGAGCCTTTCCCCGACGCAGCTTGCGCCGGTGTTCGGCGCGGGGTTGGCGGGATTGATGGCCGGGGCGATTCTGTTTGGCCCGCTGGGCGACAAAGTAGGCCGCAAGCGTTTGTTGCTGGCCTGCGTGTTCGCCTTCGGGGCGGTCAGTTGCGTGTCGGCCTTTGCGCCGACTTTCGGCTGGCTGGTCGCGCTGCGTTTCCTCACCGGGCTGGGGTTGGGCAGCGCCATGCCCAATGCCATCACCCTGACCAGTGAATACTGCCCGGTGCGCATCCGCTCGCTGCTGGTGACGACGATGTTCTGCGGTTTTACGCTGGGTTCCGCGCTGGGCGGTTTTGCGGCGGCGGCGCTGCTGGAACTTTATGGCTGGCATTCGGTGCTGCTGGCGGGCGGTCTGATGCCCATCGCGCTGGGCCTGGCGCTGATGGCCTGGTTGCCAGAATCAGTGCGCTACATGGTACGGGCGCGTTGGGCCGACGCGCGCATCGCCGCGACGCTGGCGCGCATTGCGCCGCAGGCGGACTTGGCGGGGCGGCGCTTTGTCCTTGCCGATCTCGGTACGGGCAAGCAGACCACGCTGCTGCGCCTGTTCGCGCCCGATCTGCGGCGCGGCACCGCGCTGCTGTGGATCACCTTCTTCATGAGTCTGCTGGTCATCTATCTGCTGCAAAGCTGGATGCCCACGCTGTTCAAAACCAGCGGCATGTCGATGCGTACCGCAGCCATCGTGGCCGGGATATTCCAGATTGGCGGCACGCTGGGGGCCATCGCGCTGGGCTGGCTGATGGACCGGTTCAACCCCGGCGCCGTGCTGACCGGGGCTTATCTGTTGGCGGGGCTGTTCATTGCCGCCATCGGCCATCTCACGGCCAGTCCGTGGTTGACGGCGATGGCGGTGTTCTGGGCGGGCGTGTGCGTTTCAGGCACGCAGGTGGGAGCCAATGCGCTGTCGGCGGCGTTTTACCCGACCGAATGCCGCGCCACCGGCGTGAGCTTGGCCAACGGCGTCGGACGTTGCGGTTCGGTGCTGGGGTCTTTGGCGGGCGGTTCGATGTTGGCGATGGGATTGTCGATGGCCTCGTTGTTCACGCTGGTGGGCGTGCCCTGCTTTATTGCCGCGGTGACGATGCTGCTGTTCGGCCTGAGTCAGCGCAGCCGTGTCGCGTCCGCTCCAGTGGTCTTGCTGGAACCTTGATTTCCGGTTTGGGCATGCGGCTTTTGCAAGACGGGCTGGCCGTGCTCAACTCGCGGCGTGAGCCTTTGTTTTGAGCGCGGGGCTGACCCTGTTGGACGCCGCCGTTTTATCGCCGTACCCGCAGTACGCCGCCACCGCGCAGGCGCCGCACTTGGGCGCGCGAGCGGTGCAGACGTAGCGACCCAGCAGAATCAGCCAATGGTGCGCGTGCTGCCGGTACGCTTGCGGCACGCATTCAAGCAGCGCCTGCTCGACCGCATCGGGCGTTTTGCCCGGCGCCAGCCCGGTGCGGTTGGACACGCGGAAGATGTGTGTATCGACCGCGATGGTCGGCTCGCCAAAGGCCACGTTCAAAATCACATTGGCGGTTTTGCGGCCCACGCCGGGCAGGCTTTGCAGTTGCTCGCGCGTGCGCGGCACCTGAGCGCCGAAGCGCTCGATTAGCATCTGGCAGGTTGCCCGCAAATGTCTGGCCTTGTTGCGGTACAGGCCGATGGTCTTGATGTAGCCCTCCAGCCCCGCCTGCCCCAGCGCCAGAATGGCTTGGGGCGTGCGGGCAACCGGGAACAATTGCCGCGTAGCCTTGTTCACGCTGACATCGGTTGCCTGCGCCGACAGCAGCACCGCTACCAGCAACTCGAAGGGCGTGCCGTATTCCAGCTCCGTCCTGGGTTCGGGATTGGCCGCTCGCAAGGCGGCAAAAAAGCGGTCGATGCGGGCGGAAGACATGGCGGAAATGCTCCCGGCGGGCTTGGCCTGCACGCTCCGCTTTAGCCGTACACCGGAAAGCGCCGGGTCAGCTCGGCCACCTGGGCGCGCACGGCGGCCAGGTTGTCCTCGTCGCGCGGCTTGTCGAGCACGTCGGCGACCAGGTTGGCGGCTTGGCGCGCCTGCTCTTCCTTGAAGCCGCGCGTGGTCATGGCCGGGGTGCCGATGCGCACGCCGCTGGTGACCATCGGCTTTTCCGGATCGTTGGGGATGGCGTTCTTGTTGATGGTGATGCGCGCGCTGCCCAGCACGGCTTCGGCTTCCTTGCCGGTGATGCCTTTGGCGCGCAGATCGACCAGCATGACGTGGCTTTCGGTGCGGCCGCTGACGATGCGCAGGCCGCGCCCGGTCAGCGTTTGGGCGACCACCTGGGCGTTCTTTTTGACTTGCGCGGCGTAATCCTTGAAGGCCGGTTGCAGCGCCTCCTGGAAGGCAATGGCCTTGGCGGCGATGATGTGCATCAGCGGCCCGCCTTGCAGACCCGGAAAGACCGCGCTGTTGATGGCCTTTTCGTGCTGCGCCTTCATCAGGATAAAGCCCGCGCGCGGACCGCGCAGGCTCTTGTGCGTGGTGCTGGTGACCACGTCGGCGTGCGGCACCGGGCTGGGGTACTGGCCGCCGGCGATCAAACCCGCATAGTGCGCCATGTCCACCATGAAGATGGCGCCGATTTCGCGGGCGACTTGAGCAAAGCGCGCAAAGTCGATCTCCAGCGCGTAGGCGCTGGCCCCGGCAATAATCAGGCGCGGCTTGTGCTCGCGCGCCTTGCGCGCCATGGCGTCGTAGTCGATTTCTTCTTGCGCGTTCAGACCGTAGCTGACCGCGTTGAACCACTTGCCGCTGATGTTGAGCGGCATACCGTGCGTCAGGTGTCCGCCCTCGGCCAGGCTCATGCCCATGATGGTGTCGCCGGGCTTGCAGAAGGCCATGAACACGGCCTCGTTGGCGCTGGCGCCGCAATGCGGCTGGACGTTGGCCGCCTGCGCGCCGAACAGTTGCTTGACGCGGTCAATGGCCAATTGCTCGACCTGATCGACAAACGCACAGCCGCCGTAGTAGCGCTTGCCGGGCAAGCCCTCGGCGTATTTATTGGTCAGTTGCGAACCGGCGGCGGCCAGCACGGCCGGCGAGGCGTAATTTTCGCTGGCGATCAGCTCAATGTGCTCTTCCTGGCGGCGATTTTCGGCCTCGATGGCGGCCCAGATGGCCGGGTCGGTAGCGGCAATGGTGTAACGGGTGCGGTCAAACATGGCGGCAGTCCTTGATGAG
>JAIRQU010000024.1 GCA_031256305.1 Burkholderiaceae bacterium | reverse complement strand
CCCCCCCCCCCCCCCCCCCCCCCCCCGATGCCGCCACTACCTTGCCCACAGACGCGCGAGCACAATCTCATCGCCTTTTCGCTGTTTGGGGGCAATCCCAAATACTGCGAGGTGGCCGTGTTGAACGTGCAATATCAGCCACATGTTTACCCGCACTGGGTTTGCCGGTTCTATGTCGATGACAGCGTACCTGAGCACGTCATCAAGCGCCTGCGGGCTAGCGGCGCGCAGATTGTGCCAGTTGACGGCCCGGCGGCGCAGTGGCCCAAAGCAATGTGGCGCTTTCTGGCGCTGGACGATCCGCAAGCGCATCGCGTCCTGTTCCGTGACGCGGATTCGCTTATTTCGCGGCGCGAGGCCGAGGCAGTCGAGCAATGGCTGCTTAGCGGCAAGCGGTTTCACACAATGCGCGATCATGGCGCGCACACCGATTTGATATTAGCTGGAATGTGGGGCGCAGTTGCCGGTTCCCTGCCGCTGCTGAACAAACTGATACAACGTTTCATGAGCACATTCCCGATAACAGGGATAAGGTACTTTGCCGATCAGGATTTTTTACGCCAGTATGTTTGGCCTTATGCACGAATGAGCTTGATGCAGCATGATTCAATATTCGGATTTATGGATGCAGTACCATTTCCAGACAAGGAAAAACCAGATATTTTTCATACAGTCGGTTACCCGGTTGGTGGGGTATCCCATGACGCCAACGTGAAAGGTGTTTTCCCGGATGGATTGCAAGTAACTTGGTCGTTATACCGGATCAAAGAACTGAATGATGGCCAGCCTCAAGAAGAAGTGGTTTGCTCCTATGCCAGCACTGTACAAGATGGGGTTGTCAAAATGTATATTCCCCTACCTTACATGCAGTGGCTACGGCAAGGTATGATTCATATTCGTTTAACTGGATATAAGGCGACATAACCTGTTGACAGCATGATTTCGGTACATGAAATGTCTATATTGTAAAATATGGCGCTGCACTCTTAAGCGCGCGCGGCCAAGTCGTGTTGAGTGATGGCGTAGCCACGGTCGGCATAGTGACGCCAACGTTTGCGCGCACTGACGCGGTCGGCCGGGTCTTGGCTGACCAGTTCGCTCAAGCGGGCGTAACGCTCGAAGCCTTCGGGCGCCAGCGCGCCCAGATTGACCAACACGTCACCCGCGTCTTCGGCGCTGGTTGCCGTAGCCAGCACGATGGGCGTGTGCGTCAGTATCGTGGCCGCGGCCCCGGCATGGCAATGCGGGACAAAGTCCTGCGCGGCAAACGTCCACAGCATTTGATCGAGCGTGGCCAGCGCGTCGGCCTCGCCCACCACCCGCGCGCGGCTGCCGCTTTGATAGACCTTGCGTAACAGCCGACAAGCATAGTGGAGTTTGTCGGGCATGTTGAAATGAAATGCAACTTCGGTCATTGAGCGCCCCGCTCCACCCCATTCCGCCTTGATTTGACCGCCGCGCGATCAGGTTTTCGGGTTGGCTTTTTTGCCCTTGCCCGTTGATTTGGATTTTGATTTAACCGATCCGACAGCGCGCCGCATAGCCGAGTCGTCAGCCACCGCCAGCAGGTAATGCACCAGCAGCCCCACCGGACGGCCCGTCGCGCCCTTGGCCGCGCCATCGCGCCAGGCGGTACCCGCAATGTCCAGATGCGCCCACGGGTAATGGCTGGCAAAGCGTTGCAAAAACTTGGCCGCAGTGACTGCGCCAACCGGCCGGCCAGCAACGTTGGCCACGTCGGCGAACGTGGTCTTGAGGCCATCGGCGTACTCGTCGTCCAGCGGCAGCCGCCAGCAGGGGTCGCCCCCGAACCCGGCCCCGTGAAAACCGCGCTGGCCCAAATCGACCCCGACGCCCTGACCCCGCGCGAGGCGTTGGAGGCGCTATACCGGCTCAAGGCGCTGCTGGATGCGCCACAGTGACCGGGCCTTCTTCACACGCCGGTGCGCCTCCAGATCGCAGCCAGCGCCACAGCGGACGTCAGCGCTTGCCCGCCAGCGCCTGCCATCCACGCACCTTGGCGCTGCACAACACAGGCCGACCGATGGATTCCCGCCTGCGCACACGACCGTTTTCGCCGCTTTCCGCGCGCATGAAAGAAAAGTCAGGCGCTTGCCTTGCCGCTGTCCGCCGCGTTGTCGAACCGCCGTTCGGGCGCGTAGGGGAACACGTCCATGACTTCGCCGCGGCGGATGCGCTCCTGGTGCTCTTGCCAGAAGGCGGGGTCGAGCAGGTCGGCGTGGCGCTGCATGAAGACCGCGCGCACCCGGTCGTTGCCCAGCAGAAAGGGGCCGAAGGTTTCCGGGAACACGTCGTTCCTGGCCACGGCGTACCACACTTCGTCGCTCATCTCTTCCTCCTCGTTGCGCGGCGCGGGCACGCGGCGGAAGTTGCAGTCGGTGATGTATTCGATTTCGTCGTAGTCGTAGAACACCACCTTGCGGTGGCGCGTGACGCCAAAATTTTTCCACAGCATGTCGCCCGGAAAGATGTTGGCCGCTACCAGGTCCTTGATGGCGTTGCCGTATTCAATGACGGTGCGCTCCAGTTGGGCCTGCATGACCGCGTCGCCGGGAGCGGCGTCGAAGGATTCCTGCAAGAACAGGTTGAGCGGAATCATGCGCCGCTCGATGTATAGATGCCGGAAGATGATTTCGCGCCCGCCGTTGCTTTCGCGGACTTCGACCTGGCTGGCCGCGCACGCCTGAATTTTGTCCAGCAGTTCGGGCATGAAGCGCTCGTAGGG
>JAIRQU010000248.1 GCA_031256305.1 Burkholderiaceae bacterium | reverse complement strand
CTGGCGTCACGGACTGGCTTGTCCGGCCTCTCTCACCGCGTCGTACTGGCGCTCGCAGGCTGACCCGGTTATTTTGAGCTGGTCGGCGTAGCCAGCAACTGATCGACCATCGCGCTCCACCCGCTCAAGCACGTCGGAGAGCATATGGATGGCGTCGGTACCGTTGATACCCGCGCCGGTGCCTGTAGCTGCGGTAGCGATGCTGGCTTGATAGGCGCTGGCGAGGGCGGCAAGGCGCTGGCGCAGCCCGTCAGCAGACTTATCAGCAGCAACGGCATGGGCCAGCGCCTCATTTCGTTGCTTTTGCGCATCATCAATAATTTTTTGGGCATCATCGTTCCTCTGGGTTTCAATTTGGCGCTCGCGCGCCTGGGCCGCGCTGGCGGCCTGCTCGGCCTGGGCGCGCCACGTTTGCAGTTGGGCGCGCGCGCTTTGTCCGCCCAAGTTGTAGCCAACGGCCCCGGCAACAATGACCGCCCCGGCCGCCAGTGCGGGAATTAACCAGCCAGTCATTGCACCCCCCGATTGACGCCCTGTTGCCTACGCCAGGCCAGCGCGTTGTTAATGAGCACGCCGATGTAGACCACGTCCAGCGCGGCTATTACCCACGCCCAGTACGGGTGGCCGGGCAAAAACCAGAATACGGCCAGCGCCAACACGCCAAAGGTGACTACCTTGACCAGTATCGATGCGGGCAGCACGCCAATTTTGGCCATCAGCGCGGCCATTGGGCGGTTGAGTTCGCGCCCGCCCGCGCTCATGACCAGCCAGGTGCTAATGACATCGCCCGCTTGCAGCAGTCCCAGCAGTGCAAAACCGCCATATAACCATAGGGATTTCATGTGTTTACCTTTCCGGCCCGGGCGGGCCTGTTGCAAAAAAGCGTCATGCCAGCGCCAGAGCTGATTTGGCCATCGCGTACAGGGCCGCGCGCTGGGGTTGTGCGGCCATTGCCGGGCCGTTGATGATTTTGGTGGTGGCGTCAAAGTCGCCCCGATCGGCGCAGGCGTTGCAGCCATTGGCCCACCAGTACCAGGCCGCGGACTTGGCGGCCAGCGCGTCGTTGCTGGCCAGCAGGTCGGGCTGGGCCAGCAGGTCAACGCCCAGCGCGCTGGCGCAGGCGCAGTAGTTGTCGCGGAAGGTGATTTGCTTCAAACCCCGGCCCCGATAGCGCCAGCTGTCGCCGCTGGCCTCGTCGCCGTTGCCGTAGCGCCCGCCATAAGCAATGTTGGCGATGCGCTGCTGCCTCTCCAGCGGGACGGACTTTTCGCCCGGCTGCCTGCCCAGCTGGGCGCGCTGGGCGGCGCTGATGCGGCTGAATATCTTCAGAGCATCCACCGAATAGTTGAACGATTCGGTCAGTTGCGTCAATCCAGCCGATTCGTGCACGATTTGCGCGATGAACATGGCCTGTCGCGCGGGGGTGTTGATGGCGTATTGCGCCATTGCCGCCGACACGGCGGAACACCAGCGCGCGGCAAGGGCCGGGCCAACGCCCGCGGCGCGGGCAAAAACAGCAGATTCCATGACTAGGTGCTTTCCAAAAAAAAGCCCGGCGCGGGCCGGGCGGTTAAAACAGAGGGGTAGGGTTAATAAAAATAGGGCATCCGCTCGGTGTTCAGAAATTCGCCGGGCGTTCCGTTACGCCAGCGGCCCCAGTCCAGACACAGACTCAGAAGTACCGCCGCGCTCAGGATCAGCCCGTATGGGCCATGCCATTCGCCCACCAGCGGCGACAGGCCAAAAGCCATGCAAGCGCCGCCCATGCAGGTCAGGCGCACGCGCTCCATCAGGCGGTAGCGCGCGCTCATCATGCGCAGGCGCAGCAAACAGATAACGGCGCTGGCCAGGCACGCCAGCAGCACGGCGCCAGCATATGCGTCACGGGTAAATTCACTCATGGCCGTCTTCTCGCGGGGCGTCAGCGGGGCCATCGCCACTCTTGCGCCGGATCAGCACGTCCACCAGCATCCCCAGCTTACGCGCGGCCCATTGCCCGATCAGGGGCCAACGCTCGCCGATCAGTCCAATGCAAAACGACACAGGGCCAAACATCCATTCAAGCTCCATTGAATTAAATATCCAGGCGTGCGCCAGATCGCACAGGGGCACCGTCAGCAAGATTGAAACGGCCGCCGTGACCGAGAAAAAAGCAAACGCGCCGCCTATCGTGTCCGCGCCGCGCTGCCCCAGGCGAAAGTACGCGCCTAGCAGCGCCGCGATGACGATAACAATGTAAGGCCAAACGATGTATGACACCTGCGGCGAAAACACCATCGCGGCCAGCGTGGCCAGCGCCGTGACGGGTTGTAGATTTGATTGAGACAACGCGCTCCCTTACCAGGTAATGCCGTCGAGTTCTTGCGGGCTTTGCGCTGCGGCGATGCGCGCTTGTAGCGCGGCGTGTTTGAGTTGCAGCGTTTGCAGGTGCGCGGTCCAGTCGGCTAACGCCTGCGCGGTTTGCTCTGGCGTGTGCGCAGCAAAGTCCCACGCCCCGCTGCCGTCCATGCACCACAGGGCCGCCGTTTGCGCGGCATGCGCGGACAGCAGGTTAGATTGGTCGTCGGGCGTGCTGGGGTAGGTGCGCGCATCGCCCAGCGCGACGCTGACGTAACCGGACTTGATGGCGCGTGCCGCGCTTTCGCGCACACGCTGGGCAGCCCGCGCGCGCGCCGTTTGCAGCGTCTGCTGCGCGTTGGGCGCGGTAATGGTCAAAGCGCCGTCGATTACCTCCAGTGTGGAACCGGCGGCGCGCGCGTTCATGGCCGCGCGCGCCTGATCGTCTGGCACCACGATTACATCATCGGGCAAATGGGCGCAGGCGCGATTGTCCAGATAAAAACATCCGGTCGATGGACTGTATTTCATAATGATTCCTTTATTTAATCAAAAGCCTATGGCAAGCCAATGGACGTTGGCTGGCGTGTAATTTCCGCTGGTGGTGGCGGCGCTGGCGGTAAATGATGTCAGATTGGCGGGCGACGCGGTAACGTTGGCATTTGCGCTGACCAGTTTGGGCGGGCTGTCCACGCAACTAATATATATGGCTACGCACCTCATGCCGAATGCTATATTATAATTTATGGTATCATTATTGCCGGTGGCCAGATAGGCATTACCCCATTGGATCAGCACCTCGTTATTTGAAAAAATAAAGTCGTTGGGCGATGCCCCATCAATTGATGCGCCAATTCTATTGGTCAGCGCCGATGGCGAGCCACCTATGGGCAGCCATGCCGACCCGTTTGAAAACAGTATGGCGCATTGATTTTGACCATTAAGGTTCAGGTTGGTGATGGACTGCAAGTCTCCATAGATATATTGACCCGCCGCCGCGTTTATGATGACAGAGTTTGCGTTGGGCATCCCGGACATGAAACCCACCACCATGCCGCTACAGGACGTGGCATCTGGCAGCGCAAGGGTTATGGGGTTGGTGCAGTAGAACAGTTTTCCGGCGTCCGCTGGCGTGACCTGATACGAGGCCGTCGTAAGGGTAACGCCCGCATGAACGACTGAATTGCCCAGATTCGACAGGTTGATGCCCAGGGCGGTCAATTCGCCTTCGGTGACCAGGCCAGTCCAGTCCGGTGCGTTCAAGTCGGGGTTGCCCATATTGTTTTCAGCCGTGGACACCCAAAAGCCCGATCCGTCGGCCTTGGCCAGCAGCGCGCCCATGGGGTAGCCGCCGATGGTTGTGCAAAAGGTTGAATCGAAGGCAAACAGGCCGCCCGCGCACTGCCACTGCTCGATGGCGGTAATGGCGTTGAGCACGCCGTTGAAGTCCGCCCCGTCGGGCGGTATGCCGCCAGAGGACAGCGGCGTCATGGTCAGCGGCGGAAAACCGTCGGTGTACGACGCCGCGCCGGGCGTGATGGTAATTTGCGATGGCACCGGGATGGTGGTGCGCACGCCTGAATTGGCAAAGGGCAACTCGATTTTTACGGGACGGCTGGCTTGTTGCATGGTTATTTCCTAGGGTTGAACGGTTTTCAAGAAAGATCGGCTATCTGGTTGCGCGAGAACAGCGCGCCCTGGTTAAACGGTTGCAGCAGCGACCCCTTGAAGCCGAAGGTTGCCGACGGATCAACGCTGATAAGGGTGGTAAACACGCCCGCGGGGTGCGGAAAAACCCCGGCGCTGCTCATGATGACCAGCTCGTAGGGCTGCAAGTCAAACTCGAATACGTAGTGCATGGCCATGTCGCCCTCGTCGATGCAATAGCAGCGCCCGCGCCCGGCAAACAGGCTTTGCAGCAGTTGGTTAATGACCGGGGCCGCGCACAAGGTAATATTGGCCATCGCCTTGACCATGATAAGCGTTCTGTAACTATCATCGTCTAGCGTTTCGTAGTTGGCCAGCTTGCCCGAACCATGCCGGAAAGGGGCCTGGTTGAACGGGAAAAAGCCCGTGTTTTCAAAACCGAAAAGGTTGGGGTCGGGCGTAAAGTATTCGATATTGCGCGACACGCCCACGATGCGGCCCCAGATGTCCAGGCCAAAGCCCGCGGCGGTATCGATATTCCAGACGGTTTCATAAAAGGCGTCGAAGTCCGCGCGCGTGTCCAGCCAGTCGTGCATGTCGCACACCAGTTGCAGCAAAATGGGGCTGTTGGCGTACTGGCTGATAACGGTCTGGCGCGCCAGACAATCGGCTGGGCATGTCGGCTCAACCGGCGGCTCGACCGGCGGCGGATCGGGCGGCGGCGGATCGACCGGCGGCGCCTCAAGCAGAACCGGCGTTACATAGGGCGGATAAAATGCACCGCCATTTGGCCCCAGCACAGAGACAAAAAACTCTGCGGAGTTAAATGTACGGGCGCCATTGAAAAAGGTATCGTTATAGACGCTCAACAGCCCGGCATTGGGCTGCATCTGCATATTGCTCATGGTCTGGTCGGCTACAGTCGGCCAACTCAGATTGGCGGGCCAGCCCTGGGGTACTACCTCGTGATAACTTACGTTGCCGTTAAGTAAATCGTCCCAGGTTATGCCGTCCGGGAATATGGGGGGCCAGGGCGTGCCGTCGGGCCAGCCCACGGGCGAGGAGATGTTGTTGAGGCCGGGGTCGCTGGCCGGGTAGCCGCTGGCCTGCCAGTTGGCCAGCATTTGCGCCGCGTCCCACGGGCGCACGGGCGGCCAGACCGAGTAATATATGGCAAACGAATTGGGCGGCGGAACCGGTGGCCATTGGTACTGCGCGGGCCAGTTGTTCTCTGGCGGGGCCGGGTCGCTTGTCAGGGTAAAGTTGGCACCGGGCGGCAACGTGGGCGGCGGCACGGATGTTGTGTCGGTCATGATTGGGACGATCCTTGCAGATAGCGGGTGACAAAGTTGTCCGGGGTGGCGGGCGTTGACACGGCGCGCGCGGCTGGCTTGGCGGCAGCCCGCGCGCGCTGGGCAAGGCGCAGCGATATGCGCCGGAACAGCTCGTCCTCGTCAATCGTGGGGGCTTGGCGTAAATCGGGGCGCAAGTCCATTACAATGGCCCCCGTACTCCCGGTATCGTTTTGCACGTAGAAAGGGACGGAATCCGTCGCCGATGAGGCCGCGACCGACTTGGCAACGGATTCGGCATTCCTCGTACCGGGGTACTTTCTCATACTGGTCAGGGCCAGCGTTTGACGGCTAGTCCTGATCTCTTCCACGACCAGAATCGTTCCGTCATCAAGCTTTTTGATGCTGGCGATGGCATCCCGTCCTATTTTTGTTTTACCGGCATAGACAACCAAATCCGGGTGTCCCACCACATCGGGGATGGCTGCAATGTCCTTGTCGGTGACGGCGAGCTGGCCGAGTTTTGCCTCTTGCGCTGCGTCGCCGTGTTTCAATGCGTGCCGCAAGGCAAACATATCGGCAAAGTGCTGGTAGTCCGCAATGTCAACACCGGTCTTTTCCTTGGCGATTTCGGCAACACGGGGCGTTACCTTGCCGTAAACAACGGTCTTGTTCTCATTGCCCTTGCCGCGCGCCAGTTGAGCCAGCCCGACTAGTTGCGCCTTGACGCTTGCGCCACCGTCTTTTTTGCCCGCGCCGCCGCTACCCCACTGGCCATTGGACGCGCGGGGTTCATTGGGGTTATAGGCCATGCTCTCAAACTTGCATCACGGTCACGGTGATGTCTTGCGCGGACACGGTGGGGGCAACGTCTATGCCAATATCGAGCACGTTTTGCGTGGCCGCGCCAATGCCCAGCAGAATGGAGACAATTTCCACGCCATCGGCTATGGCCATAACGGGCGCGTAAAAGCGGCTGGCAAACACGGTGGAGCCGATGCGTGCGCGCGTGCCGCCGTCGGACCCGGCAAAGGCCCCGATAATGGCGTTTTGCACCTGGCTGACGATGTCGCCGGGCAGCGCCGCCGACGCGGCCAGCGTGACGGCGAAGTTGACCTGCGCGCTTGTGGGCCGCTCGAACAGCACCGTGTACGTTGGCAGCGGCTGTTCATAACCGCTGGTGTCGGTAACGGTGACGCTGGTGTTGCCGTTGTAGTCCGCCCCCATGCTCTTTTTGCGCCAGATCGCCTCGCCGATGGCTTGCGCGTCGCCGCCGCTGACGGCCACGTAGATCGAATGCGGCTTGAGCGGGTAGCTCGTCGCGCCCGCGTTGAGGGTGTTGGAGGTGGTGTTCTCGGTGCAGTACACGTCCAGCACGTCGGGCACGCTAAATACGTTGGCGTAAATTGACGGCAGAGTGCCCAGGGCGTTTATGGCCACCGAGTTCTTGCGGCGAAACTCGAACTCCGCGCGGCTTTCCACGTCATTGCCCAGCACGCCTTCCTGGGCGTTGAAGGCCTTGTCCCACCCGGCAATGGACTGGTACATGCCCGATATTGACCCCGGCGGGCACGGTATGGGGCCGGTTTGCTGGTTGGCAAAGGGCAGGTCCACCGATCCGGTGGAATCAATGGTTGCCGCCTGCGTGCAGGCGTAAATGTTCTGCTGGGCATCGGCGGCCAGCGCGCCCACGGGGATAACCGTGCCCGTTGCCCCGATGCAGGTGACGGTAACAACGGTGGGCATGGCCGGTTTGCGCTCCAGAAAGTAGATGCGCCCTATGGCGTCCTGCATCCGGCCTTGCGCGTACAGCGGATCGACCTGATTGACATAGAGCATCAGCTCACTGTTCTTCTTGCCGATGATGGCCGTCAGGCTGCTGGCCAATTGGCCCTGCGGGGTAAACAGGTTGCTTATGTTCAAGCCGCCGCCAAAGGCGGCGTTCAAGTCGGTGAGCACCCCGTCGAGGATTTGCGATTCGCTGGGCGCGGTAACCCCGCCGGGGCCAAAGTTCAGGTCCGGCACATTGGTATTGGTGGTCATGGCTAAAAGGTGACGTTGTGGCTTGCGCCGGTGGTGTCGATGACTTGCACTTGCCCGGTAACCACGCGCCCGGTAAATGAGGCGATCAGGCAGCGCGCTTGCACCACCTGGGGCACCGTGAGCGCGGCGGCGGCCAGGGCCGACTTGACCAGCGACAGGGGCGGCATCAGCCCCAATATCCGCTGCCAATACGGCACGCCGCTGGTGTTGTCGTACCACAGCTCGCCCAGAAACAGGCGGCAGGCGCTGGCCACGTCCTGGGCGATGGCGTAGGGATTGGATGCCATGGCCATGTCGCCATTGGCGTCCAGCACCAAGTCCCACTGGGTTCTGTCGAGTAACAGGGTGTTCATCGTTTCACTTATCGGCTAGGCATAACTTATTGCACCTGGTCGCCCGCGCGCTGGCAACTGAAATCCCCACACCCGCCGCTCCAGGGCATCGTTGGGGTTGGGCGCTTTGCAAAACAGCACGTTCTTGCCGCGCTCCTCGCTGGCATGGCCCAGCGCCTGCGCTAGCGTGCCCAGCTTTTGGCCCGCATCGGCCAGCGCCCGGCGCATGTTCTCGGCCTGCTCCAGCGCATCGCGCATGGCCAGAATGCGCACCTTCGCGCCCATCACGTCATGCCCGTCGCGCTCAAGCTGCTCAATGAGTTCCAGCTCTGGCGCGCCGTTCCTGGCATCAAGCAGCACGCGCGGGGTCAACCACGCATTGCCAAACTGCCGCCCGCGCGGACTGGCTGTGCTGATCGGATAGTTGTATTTGGGCAGCGCGGGGACGCTGGGCTGCCGATCCAGCACGTCCAGCACCCAGCGGCGGAACTCGGCGGCTATGGCCGTGCGCGCGAACATGCCCAACAGGTGCGCGCCGCGCAGGCTGAAGATGCGAACGTCCTGCTCGCCGCCTGCCGTGGGCAACCTGACGACTGCCGTCATGTTGGCAGTGAACTCGGCGGCGTGCTTTTTGTACACGCGCACCAGCATGGACGGCACTTTGTAGCCCAAGGCACTTCCGATTTGGAAGAGCCTTAGCCAAGATTGACCGTTGCGGTCAACGATGTCGAACGTGGTGGTGTGAAACGAGAGGGGCGCGATTGCGCCGGGAGTAATTGCCATGATGGCCTCCAGACTGACAGTTGAATCAACTGCCGTCCACGCTTGCACACGGGGCGGCAGCCCGAATGGGTGTGCAAGACCGGCGCCAACTGGAGTGAACCGGCAACCCTTGCGGGTTCCCATCCGGGCCGCCATAACTAGAGGCCACAAACGGCAAAGCCGCAGAGACTGCATGTGTCTAGCTGCGGCTTGTGTCGCAGTCGGCAATCGGGCTTGCACACCCGGCCCCCGTTGTTGAGGGGAGCGCGGGTATTGTAACCGCAATCAGGGCGTTTGACATATGGTATCCAATTGGATACAATTACCCCATGAACTACATCATCCGGCAGACCGAAGCCTTCGCCGCATGGCGCGCCGCAATGCGCGACATGGTTGCGGCCACGGCCATCCGGCGCATGGAGTTGGGCAATTTTGGCGATGTCAAGTCCGTTGGAGAGGGCGTGTCGGAAGCCCGCGTGGACGTTGGCGCGGGGTACCGCCTGTACTTCACGGTGCGTGATCTGAGCGTTGTTTTTCTGCTGCGTGGGGGCGACAAATCCACGCAGGACGCGGACATCAAGGCCGCAAAGAAACTGGCAAAGGAGCTTTAAAGCATGACGATCAAAACCGTCCCCTTCGACATCGTGGCCGAACTGGACAGCGAGCAGGCCATCAACGAATACTTCCGGCAGGTGATGCAAGATGGCGATAGCGCGGAGATCATTGACGCGCTGGGCGTGATCGCGCGCGCGCGCGGCATGACGCAACTGGCAAAAGATTGCGGTCTGGGGCGCGAGAGCTTGTACAAGGCGCTCTCTCCGGGCGCGCAACCGCGCTTTGACACGATCCTCAAAGTCACCCGCTCGCTGGGCCTGAAATTGGTGCCGCAGCCCGTGGCGGCTTGATCCTAAGTGCGCTGGGCGTGCACGGGCATGGGCATGGGCAAGCAGGGTGTTGTTCATTGCGGCACGTCCGTGGTTGAACCGCCGCTGGTCACGCCCCCGTGCACGTGGTTGACCAGGCTGATGGTCTGCACCACCACGTCGCCGCCGGGCGCGGTGATGGACAGGCTGGCATCGGCGGCAATTTCAATTTCAGGTGCGGCCAGGCGTATCTTGACGGGCGAGACGATCTCTACGCCGCCGCCGTACAAGCGCACGTACTGCGCGGGCGCGGCGTTGAGCGCGCCGGGCAGAAACAGCGCGTCGGCCATATCCATTGAGCGAGCGGAGGCCGGAGCGCCGCGACTGCCGCTGGCCTTGACGGTAGAGATGTCGCGGTCGGCAAACACGGCAATACCGATGTCGCCGGGTTGCGGATCGATGATTACGGCGTTGGTCCCGCCCTGAATGCGCTGGTAGGGCACGTCATAAATGGGCGCGTGCGCCACGGCGTTGAGCGCGCCGTCTAGCTGGTCAACCAGCGGCTGCACGTCCACGCGGCCCACGGGCGATACGTCTCCGGCGTTGGTGCAAGAGAGCACCTTGACCAGCGTGGCTGTGTGCGCGCGGTTAAGGATTTGCCGCACCGCGAAGGTAAAGGCGTCTATCTGGGTGGTGGCCTGCTGGGGGATAAGCTGGCTGCGCCAGCCGCCCACGTTCAAGGATCCGTTGCTGGCCTCAGACATAGTTGAACCTCGTCAGGGTAAGGGTGGTAAACCACTGTCCGTTGGGCAGTTGGCTCTCAAGCGCGTGGGCCATGCTGATGATTGACCACAGGCCGGTGGCGTTTTGCATGGCGCTTTCCACGCGCACGCGCGCGCCAAAGATCAATGCCGGGTTGAACAGGCAGCGCACGGTCATGTTGAGCTGGTCGAATGCCGGATAGCCCACCATGCCGGTGTCCGGCGAGAGCACGGGTATGTCGCCGCCGTTGGGGTCGCGCGCGCCGCCCAGCGGCCAAATGGCCAGCGTGCCGTCGTCGATGGTCCAGTTGATGCGCGCGGCGTTGGCGCAAGCGGCGGCCTTGGCGCGGTCGGTGCCCGGAAAATTGGGGTTGCTCAGCATGACGCCATGCACGCCGGTGTTCTCAAAATGCAGCCCCATGTTCTGCGCCAGTTGCGCCATGACGGTGGCCGCGTCCACCGCGCCGCGGTAACTGAGCGCGGGCGCGGGCGCGATGTTGGCCAGTTGCCCGGTTTGCAGCGTCATCATCAGGGGCACGTCCGGCGCGCCCTGGTACTGTATTTGCGCCTGCATCACGTCGCCCGAATAGACCAGGCTGGTGCCGCTGGCGTCGCCCGCGTACACGTCCACCGAGCTATTGAGCTGCGTGCCGACGAGCGCGCCCATTGTCGAGAGTTCGTTCATCATGGATTCGCGCAAGCCCCACACGCGCACGGCGCTGCTGTTGAGCGCCACCAGCCCGGCCTTGCTGATGTCGGCGCTAACGCGCAGGCCAGACAGCCGTGCGCGGCTTGTACCCGTGTCGCTGAACACGCCCTGCTTGAGTGTGATGTTCAGGTCTATCCTCTTGGCGGTAAAGCTGGCGCTCATGACGCGGCCACCGGCTGCTGATAGCACAGAATAAAGCGCCCGCCAAAGCCGGTGTAATCGGGGTCGCTGGCGCCCAGGGTGTCCTTGAAGAACAAATCGCCGCCAAAGCCCGTGTACTGTTCGGGCGTGAGCGTGACGCGATCCACGCACAGTCTGCCCAGCACGATGGGCGCGTCATTGAGAAACAGGTTCATGAATACGTTCTCGCCCTTTTGAAACAAGTCTATGCGGCAGTTTTGGCCGCCCAGGGACACGCGCAGCGTTTGCGCGGGCGTGGCGGCAATGGGTGCCACGTAGAGCTGAAAGGTCTGCTGCTGCATTACGCCGCCCCTCCATAGAGCAATTTGATGGGCTGGAATCATCATCGACGCCGTCCTGGGCGGCAAAAGCGCTGCCCTCGAACACCTGGCGCATCTGGCGGCGCGTGTCCTCGTGCAGGCGGCGCGCCAGGGCCAGCAGCGCCGTCGACATTTCCTGCGCAATGGCCGCGTAGGGGTGCAGCGGGCCGCCTTGCAGGGCGTTGCGGGGCGCTGGCTTGGTCATGTGGGGTGGGCGGTTCCTCGGTATGTGGCAGACTACGGGGTGTTCAGGCCATTAGCTGCGAGCCGCGCCGGGAACCGCCCATGTTGACAAAAGAAA